>NZ_JAWQUO010000015.1:0-130887 GCF_033446605.1 Iodobacter sp. CM08
CCACACGCAGTAGCCACTCCCCGCGCCGCGTCTGCAAATCCCCCATAAATCCTCCTGCTTGATAAAAACCTCAGCATGACGAAAAAAGGAAAGGGCGTTTAGATGGGAGGGCTAGGCGCTTACATTAAAATAGCTAATTCCAGTTAAGGATTGATTTGCAAACAAACACGGTGATCCACCAAATTTAATAACCATATCGTAAACATTACCATCTGCGCGTGGCGTTACCGTGCCTGAAATTGAACAAGTAGATGTTCCAGCTCCGGTAATCACACCAGCTGCAGAAATATTAACTGCGGCCGATTCATTTCCTGAAGAAGTCGATACAACTCCTGAAAACACACCCGCAATATTAGTTAAATTAGGCTTTGTTTCATAATCAAGATCATAGGTACTATTAAAAGAAGTAACACCAAAACGTGCATCTGAATAAGCTACGGTTCCGCTAAACGCCGATTTAGCGGTATAGCTAGCAGAAACAAATGCGGGCAAAATTCCATATCCTTCTAGGTTAAAATCTTTCGCATTATTTGATTGAAAGGTTCCATTACTTGCAGTACCAGCCCCTTGAACGACACCCGCAATTTTATTTGGATTGCCAGCTGCTGAATAAAAATTGTAAAACGTCCCATCATTCAATACTAACGAAGTAATGGAGCGATTTGTAGTCGTTTTACCCAACCACAAACCGGCGGAACTACCCACAACAGGTACTGGAGCGGGAGTTGGTGTAACAGCTAAACCGCCATGATGTGAGCAAGCCCCTTGTTTCCCTGCAGACTGAGTAGTCGTGCCATCCGCACATAAGGCCACACCACTTTCATCATCAGCGCTACCCCCACATGCAGATAAAAATGCAAGCAATACTAAAGAAAACATGCGCTGAAAATATATTTTTTTCATAATTTTATATCTTATTTAAAATAATGCGAATTCAAAAAAACATAAAATAATCCGCCTAGACGAACAGCGCATACAAAACAACGCACACTATGTGTTTTTGTAAATAGAACAATTCATTGTGCACTGGGCAAATTATTCGACGAATATGGCAACAAAAAAACCAACGGAATATTACACGAAACTTTAAAAAAATTCACAAAACCACAAAAAAACTTACTAAATTACTCGCATAAACTTAACCAAATGAAATTTCACCGTAGATTGAACTCATGCATTATCAGTAAGTAATTTGGGCCTATTTGATCTGCCCTACGTACCCCACAATCTACCTCGCTAACAACGATCTCAGCATGGGGCTTAAGAACCCCCTTGAAGCACGCCGAAGCGAGGATAAGCGGATCGGGGTTTCGGAAAAGGGGTAGCGAGGCAGCGAGCGAGCAGCCTTTTTCGCCGAGCCGGTTATCCGCAGGGAGGGGCCTTCGTGCTTCGTGGGGTCGCCTTCTTTGCTTACTTTCTTGGCGAAGCAAGAAAGTGAGTCCCACGCGGGGGACTCCCGCACCTTAACACTGTGCCGAAGGCACTAAAAAGCGCATTTAAGTTTGGCTTAACTTGCCCCCTCCCCCAACCACCCCAGCTCCTCCTTCTGCCCCAAATAAAAACTAGCATTCAGCCTAAGCTGATTACCTATCGGCCCGCCTTGGGGGTAGCAGAGCCAGCCGGGGGCGAAGTGGATTCCTTTGGCGAGGGCTTTTTTTAATAGGGCGCTTAGGTCGATGGCTTGTGGCAGGGTGATCCATAGCAGGTAGCCACCAGCGGGGATTTCTACATGGGTGCCCGTGGGAAAGCAGGCGAGGATGTCGGTACGCATGGCGTCAGTACGTTTTTGTAATTCAGTGCGTAGTTTGGCGATGCTGCGGGTGTGTAAATCGCCCGCAAGTAAGGCGGCCAGCGCCAGTTGGCTGGGGAGCGGCGAGCTGAGTGAGCTGCAAAATTTAAGGGCGCGGATGCGATCGCTCCAGCGGCCTGGCTCTATCCAACCAACTCGGTAACCTGGAGCGATGGTTTTGCTGAATGAGCAGCAGTGCAGCACCAGACCCAGCCTGTCGTAGGCTTTGAGTGGCAAGGGGGCTTGCCCGCTAAAGTGCAGGGCGCGGTAGGTGTCGTCTTCGATAATCGCTAGCTGGTGCTGGTAGGCTAAGTCGAGCAGCGCTTGTTTATCTGCCTCGGGCATGCAGCGCCCACTGGGGTGCTGAAAATTGGGCATCACCAGCAAGGCGGTAATGGCTTGCTCTTGTAAGAGCACCCCAAGGGCGGGTAAATCGAGATAAGGCTCGGAGGCGACTTCGACCACGCTTATTCCTAGCTGACGAATCAGGCTAAGCACGCCAGGGAATGCAGGCGTGACTACGGCGAGGCAGGGCTTACTAATGCCTTGCACTACGGCTTGAATGGCCAGCGATAAGGCTTCCATGCCACCGCAGGTAACGATCAGGTTTTCCCAATGCAAATGCACGCCTTCGCTGTGATACATGCGGGCAATTTGGCGGCGTAGCTGATCTAAGCCCAGCATAGGCTGATGATTAAGCGCTTGCGGATAAGATGCCATGGCCCGCATTAATTCACGATTCAGGGCGCGGGTATCGAGTAGCTCGGCATTGATAAAGGGCGAGCCCCAAGGCGCGGCAACGTTCTCTAACAGGCAGAGCGGATCGAACTCGCCAGCGGCCAGCGCATCCACCTTTTTGCCCTGCCCCGCCACAATCACTCTAAACGCCGCCCGTGGCTCGGCCTCTACATAGGCCAGCCGCTCTAGCTCGTAAAAGGCTTTTTTAGCCGTAGTCATGCTGACCTGATGCGTTTGGCAAACCGAGCGTAAGGAGGGCAGCTTATCCCCAAGCTGGTAATCCCCCCTATCGATGGCTAGGGTAAAGAAGTCGATTAATTGCTGAAATTTGCTCATACACTCAGGGCTGGATTGCGGCCTGACAGGCCGCTCTGCCATAGTGTAAAGCATTGGTAAATTCAGCCCCAACCTAGAAATGGTAGCTGGACAGGGTGAGTGGTGTGGATATTTGGCTTTCCAGCAAGGCGCGACGAAGCGGAATAGTCATTCTATTCAATGAGGAGCAACGTAGCTGGGGAGCCAAAGAGCCGCGCTAATCATCCTGTAGCGGCACTCACCCGATAGCTAATTAAGTAAAGCAATGTTAAACCAAACAATGCACGAGATAGATGTGAAGATCGAGCGGTCAGCTGCCATTTTTAGGTTCCATGTAAGGCCAGAAAACTGCTTTGGGCGCTGACTTTCCACTCAGGGTGGTTGCGGCTTTTAGCGATAAATACAATCGGCACGCTGCCGCTGGATTGGGCGACTTCCAGCCTTACGGTAATCTGCCGGTTGCTGCCTGCGGGCAGGGCAATTACTGGCTCGTCGCTATAGATTTCTACGCCGGGCAGGCCCTCTACCGTTAGCTCTAAATGCTGCTCGCTGGCCGAGCTATTGCCCAGTTGCAGGGTGTAGCTGTTTTCCAGCCAGCCCCGGTCTGTTTCACGGGCGAGGATATTCCTATCGCGAGCAATATCTAACTTAAGCGGCTGGCGCTGCATCAGCGAGACACTGGCAATGCCCAATACCAGCACCACCGCCAAGCCATACAGCGCCGCTCTTGGCCTCATCAGATGTTGCCAGCTTAAGCCCACCGCGCCGGGCTTTTGCATATTTTGCTCATTGGTAAACCGAATCAGCCCACGTGGTTTGTCGATTTTATCCATCACCACATCACAGGCATCAATACAGGCGGCGCAGCCTATGCACTCGTATTGCAGGCCCTTGCGGATATCAATACCCACCGGGCAGACCTGCACGCAAATATGGCAATTTACGCAATCGCCCTGCGGCGCAGATTCTTTATGCTGAGCACCACGCGGCTCGCCACGCACGGCATCGTAAGCTACCACTAAGGTTTGCTGATCAAACATCGCGCTTTGAAAACGCGCATAAGGGCACATATGCTTACATACCTGCTCACGCAAGAGGCCCGCCAGCACATAGGTAAAGCTGCCGTAGCTAAAAATCCATAGCCATTCGATCGGCCCAAAAGACAAGGTTGGCAAAGCACCCGCCATAGCGCGGATCGGGCTGAAATAGCCCACAAAGCTAAAGCCAGTCCAAAAGCAAAACAGCAGCATCAGCGCGTGCTTGCTGGATTTACGCAGCACTTTTTCTGCCGACCATGGCGCGGCATCCAGCTTAGCCCTTTGGGTGTGGCTGCCTTCGGTTAGGCGGTCTATCCACAGCATAATGGTGGAATACACGGTTTGCGGACAGGCATAACCACACCAGATGCGCCCAGAAAGCGTGCTCCAGAAAAACAGCCCAAACGCCCCCGCCATCATCAGCGCCATTAAATAAATGAAATCCTGCGGCCAAAAATTCATCCCAAACACAAAAAACTGCTGCCGCGCCACATCAAACCATACCGCCTGCTGCCCCTGCCAGCTCAGCCAAGGCAGGCCAAAAAAAATCAGCTGGGTGATGATAATCATCAGCACCCGCCAATTATTAAACCGCCCCTTAGTCAGGCGCGGATAAAATTGTATGGGCATGGCCTTAATAGGCTTGGCAGACATGGCACAAATCCAATTAGCAAAAGCCACTTTATACGGTGCAATGCCACTGAAACAAAGACACAGCCAGCCAGAGATACAGGTACACAGGGCAGAGCGCCAACTTTTCACAAATGACATTGTCACGCTTCTACAGTAGGCTGCTGCTTGATTCAGATCAGTGTAAAAAAATCACCAATTCATGATGTAATCAGTAAGAATCGCCAATAGCAGGAATTAAACTATGCTTAAAAAAAGACTATTCATTTTTGTTATTGCAACGATAATTTCAGGATTTTCTATGGCGCAATCTAATCGGCTGAAAAAAGTGTTAATTTATAATGGCCCAGGCACTTGCCAAGGCTGCCCCGAGGCTATAGGCCATGTATTAAAAAAAGCGGGTTTTAATATTCAATATATAAAGCCAGGCCAGCTAACAAAACGTAATTTTTTAAAAGCAGCGATGTATGTGCAGCCCGGCGGAAGCGACGACGCCAGTGAAGTAATGGATGCCTTAAGTGAAAATGAAATTCGCAATTTAAAAAGTTTTGTCTTTAATGGCGGAAAATATTTAGGCATATGCTCTGGCGGCTATTTGGCTGGTCAGCATATTGTAGATGAAGACAAAGTTAAATCTTTCGGCCTATTACCCACCACGGTTTATGAAGAGCAAGAAGACGCAGAGCCTAAAATTGAAACCATCCGTTGGAAAAACAAAAAACTATCCGTGTATTTTCAATCAGGGCCCGCATTTAATCTAAACCATATGCCCAATGCCGATATCTGGGCTATATATAAAAACACTGGCAACGGTGCGGCATTAATTAATAATTACGGCCATGGCCGAGTTGGTGTGATTGGCCCGCATTTAGAGGGAACAAGAGATTGGTTTGAAGATAATGATCTAGAGTTCCCGGGATTAAGTCATGATTTACTGATGGATTTTATTAACGCGCTGTTGCAAGATAAAAGCACTTTCAAACGGATTATCAGCAGTATGAATAGTAAGGGCTAAAATGCTATTGGCTTAGCGGACGATTAAACGCCAATCCTATCAACTTAAGGGGAATGTTTTAATTGTTACACAGGCTTCAACTTAGATTGCACTATTGCAAGCATTTAAAACATCGTAGGGTGGGCACGTTTTTTGCCCACGCCGCGTATCCGCGTGGGCAAGATAAACCGCCTTGCCCACCCTACATGTTGGTTAAATCTTAAGTTGAGAGGATTGGAGTGAAACCCGCAAGCGATGCTAAAAAACACGGGTTACACCCCATGTGCGCTAACCCAAAAAATAATGATATGAATCAGTGAGTTAAATCTTAAACCACAGAGAACACAGAGACCCACAGAGTTTCACAGAGAAAATAAAGCCCTGTTTTGTGCTTTTCTCTGTGTCCTCTGTGCTCTCCTTCTCCTCTGTGGTTCAAGGTTTAGCGCCATTTCATGCACAGTTCAGGCTCTATGTAACTTTAGTTAGCGCTTATGGGGTGAAATCCACCCTGCTCAAAGCGTAAATAGACCAGACCATTTAAAATATTCAGGAACACCATGTACTCAGCCCAAACCATAGAATTTGCTCAGCATAAAGAAAATGAAGCCGAAAAATTAGCCTACCGCTTCCACGCCGAAAAAAGCATGGATGGCAGAGATCGCGATAACTATATGCGCGACTATGCCCGGGTTTTATACAGCTCATCGTTCAGACGCTTGCAAGGCAAGATGCAGCTACTTAGCGTAAACAACACCAAATTTAGCCGCAACCGGCTGACGCATAGCTTAGAAGTTGCCCAGATTGCCCGCAGCATTGCCATGGATTTAGGCTTAAAGCACCCTGCTGTGACTGAAACCTGCGCACTGATTCATGATATTGGCAACCCACCATTTGGCCATCATGGAGAGCGTATTTTGCATTCGCTCTCTAAAGACGTGGGTGGCTATGAAGGTAATGCGCAGGCATTTAGAATTGTGCATAATTTAGAAACCAAAAGTATTCATTACTCCGGCCTAAATTTAACGCTGCGCACCATCTGGGGCACGATTAAATACTTTCATACTTCGGCAGAAAACCCGAATAAATTTTTATACGATGATAATTACCATTTTTTAAAAGAACAGCTAAATAAGCACAGTATTCTTGATAAAAAAAGTATTGATGCGCAAATCATGGATATCGCTGATGAGATTGCCTATGCTGCGCATGATTTAGAAGACGCTATTAATGCCGATATGGTGGATATGGGCGAGCTGCTGTACTCGTTTAAAATCAGCGAAAAATACAATGATGCTTACGATACTTTTAAAGAAATTATTGACGCCTGCCAAAAAGAAGCGGGCGGCGCTTATTTAATGCGCACCTCGGAAGAATTCTCTTATATTTTTATTAAAGAGCTTACTTCAACGATTATCCATACCCTTTGCCAAGATATTGCCGTGGTAAACAATAATGGAGTAGAAGAAATTGGCTATCGCCAGCACGCAAAGCTAGCGGCGGGCTTAAAAAATGTGTTATCTAAAATGATTCTAAAAAAGAAAAGCATTTTGCAATACGAAAAACGCGGCGAAAATATTATTCGTGGGCTATTTCAAGTTTATTCAGATGAGCAATATAACCCAGGCCTGCAACTCTTCCCTGCCGAGCTGCGCTACCGTGTGGGCAAAGAAAACACCACTCGCCTGATTACCGATTATATCTCCGGCACCATGGACGCTTTTGCTACGCAAGAATATATTAAGTATTTTGGTGAATCTGAATACAATAAATTATATAAAAACCATATTGCACCTTAGGTCTTTGCTCATTGCCGTTATTGTAGGGCGGGTGCAACCCGCGAGCGATGCTGAAAAAACGCGGGTTGCTCCCGCCCTACGATGTTTCAATACTTGCAATAGCTAGATCTAAGTTACACCCGCTCCACAAAACCAGCCCCCTCCACCACAGGCCAACCATGAAAATATCTATTGCTTTAATTGGTGATTACAACGCCGAAGTCATTGCCCATCAGGCGATCCCCCTTGCGCTAGAGCTGGCGGCGCAGGCTTTAGATATTGAGATTCAGGCAAGCTGGCTGCCTACTGAGCAAATCAGCAGCAAGGATTTCCTTAGCCCATTTGATGGCCTGTGGTGTGTGCCTGCCAGTCCTTATAAAAACACCGATGGTGCCCTGCTGGCGATTCGCTATGCTCGCGAGCAAAACATTCCATTTTTAGGCACTTGCGGTGGCTTTCAGCACGCGGTGATTGAATACGCCAGAAATGTACTGGGCTGGGCCGATGCCGATCATGCAGAAACCGCCCCCGATGCACAGCGGGCAGTGATTTCGCCGCTGGAATGCAGCTTGGTAGAAGCCAACGCCAGCGTGCGTTTTATGGCCGGATCAAAACTTGCCGAGGCTTATCAAAATCAATCATCAACTGAAGGCTATCGCTGCCGCTATGGGCTAAACCCTGAGTTTCAAGCGGCGCTCACCACTGGGCCATTACGCGCCACGGCCATGGATGAGGCTGGGGATATTCGCGGCATTGAGCTAGATGATCATCCATTTTTTGTCGCCACGCTGTTTCAACCAGAGCGCAAAGCACTCACAGGTGTATGCCCGCCGATTGTGAAAGCCTTTATTACCGCTATTCAATAAGCACTATGAAGTACAGACAATAATGTACAACTTGCCTAATTTAAAAAAGGAAAACGAATCTAATTAGCGAAGATAAACCCCCTTGACTAAAACTCAGCGCACTCTGTTATCCGCCCTGCTTGCTAGCATTAGCCTAGCTAGCGCAGCTGCGGATATAAAACCGGATCTGCCCATCATGCAGCAATCGATGGAAGATCAATCCCGCCGCTTGATGCAAGAAAACGCCAATCGTTTTCGCTCGATTGTTGATGATCAACGCATGCGTCAGCTTAAAAATGACGACAGCGCCCTGCCAGCCCATCCTGCCTCCAGCATGCAAGAGTTTGATTGCCTTGCCATCAAAGGGCTAAAGCTGGCTGGAATAGAGTTACTGAGTCATGCCGAGGTGAATGCGCTAGGTCTACCCAGCGCAGAATGCCTAAGCAATCAAGATATCAATCGCTTTATTCAGGCGCTCACCACGCTTTATGTACAAAAAGGCTATATTGCCGTGCGTATTTTGGCATCCGGCCCAGATGCAGATGGGGTGTTAACGCTCAGGGCAATTGAAGGCCATGTTGAGGCTATCCAAAGTGCTGATCGCCGCCTAAACACAGGCACTTTGTTTCCGGATGTGATTGGGCAGCCGCTCAATATTAAAGATATCGATCAAGGGCTAGATCAAGCCAATCGCTTGCAATCCAACCATGCCACCGTCGATATTTTACCTGGCGCGGCTCAGGGCGGCTCTATCCTCATGCTGCGCAATCCGGAATCCCCGCCTTGGCATGGCGGCGTGTCGCTTAACGATTCTGGGCAAGAATCAACCGGTGAATGGATTGCTGGCATCAATGCCTCTTGGGATAGCCCATTTGCAGCTTCTGATTTTATTAGCTTATCTACACAAAGCACCACGGATAATCCCAATACCCGCTATAGCCGCAGCAGCTCTTTGTTTTATTCCCTGCCCTATGGTTACTGGACACTGAGCGCCTTTGCCAGTGAATCCCGCTATTTAAACACCCAGCAATTAGATGTCTATGCAGTGCAGCTATCGGGCGAATCCAGCCAAAGCGGCGTAAGGCTTGATCGGGTTATCGCCCGCAGCCAGCACGCCACCAGCACGGCCAGCGTGCAGCTAAGCCATAAACGCTCGGATAATTATTTTCTAGATGGCTGGCTAGGGATCAGCAGTCCCAAGCTCACCGTAATGGAGCTTGGTTTTAACCAGATGCTGATCGGCGATAGCGGCATTTGGGTGCTAGATGCATCGCTAGAAAAAGGCCTGACTTGGTTTGGCGCAGATCACGATAAGCCCATAGCCGATTGGCCTAGGCCAGAATTCACCAAGGCTAAGTTAGGGATCAAGTTATATCGCAATTTTGTAATTGCCGAGCAGGCCATCAGCCTGCAAAGCAGCTGGAGCTGGCAAGGCAGCCGCGATCGCCTACCCGCTATCGAGCAAGTAGAGCTAGCCAGCCAATCTGCAGTGCATGGTTTTAAACGTAACTCTTTATCCGGGGACACCGGTTGGTATTGGCGCAATACGCTATCTGCCCGCCTACCCCTATTGGGCGCTTTTTTAAGCCCAAGAATCGGCATCGATGCCGGGCGTGTTTTGCAAGCCAATCTAGGCTATCAAAGCTTGGCCGGAATGACTTTGGGCTTAAGCTTCAATATGCAGGATTTTAATATTGATTTGGAATACAACCGCGCATTGCATATGCCAGATAAATTTACCAATGAAGAAGGCCAGATTATTTCCAGATTAAGCTGGCAGTTTTAAAACGATTTTTTTCTTAATCACCCTGCATCATTTCTTAATTCCCCAATTGGTAAAAATTCCCCCGAAAAGCGATGCTTCTAAAAAATGTAGGGTGGGCAAGTTTTTATGCCCACGCGTCCACACCCTCTGGCCGCGTGGGCACGATAAAACAGTGCGCACCCTACACAGCAGCTTCTTCAGCATTGCTGCAGGTTTCACCCGTCCTACCCCCTTCAAAAACCAATCTGCAATATTCACAAAATAAATCTGTAAGAAGCATAAGCTTGCTGCGACTCAGTATTTACAGAGAATAATGAGTCCTAATCACCCGCTATTTTGTCTATTTGCAAAAGAAAAAACCCCTTAGTGTGAATACCTTATTAGGCAAGGCCTACAAGGCTGTATTAGCCTTTGCTAATAACAACTTAAAACATTTTTGCAATAAACCATACGGTGATTGGCACTCTGCTCAACAAACTAAGAGGCACGAATAATGAACTTTAATCTATCAATCAGCGGCAAAATCTCTGCCGCACTCATTATGGCCTTTGTGCTGACAGAGAATGTATCTGCCGCCGGTATTGTGGCTGGGGGCGATGCAGCTAAGCAGGCACAAATCAGCACCGCGAATAATGGTGCCGCCGTGGTAAATATTGTTGCACCCAGCGCCGCCGGTTTATCGCATAACCAGTTTAAAGACTTTAATGTTGGCACGGCTGGGGCTGTTTTAAATAACTCCACTATTGCTGGCCAATCACAATTGGCGGGGCAGCTCAATGCCAATAGCCAGCTGGGCAATCAGGCTGCTAAAGTCATTTTAAATGAAGTGGTTAGCCGCAATCCTTCCTTGCTATTGGGTAAACAAGAAATCTTTGGTATGGCTGCTGATTATGTATTAGCCAATCCCAATGGCATTACTTGCAATGGCTGCGGCTTTATTAATACCCCGCGCGCTTCATTACTGGTAGGTAATGCCAATGTGCAAGACGGCCAGATTCAATCATTAGAAGCGGCAAAGAATAATAATTTATTGCAGGTACAAACCGGCGGCGCACGCGGCGAAAAGGTATTAGATTTAATTGCGCCACGTATTGATGTGCGCGGCAATGTGCAGGCAGAAAAAGCCGTCAATGCAATCGCTGGCTTTAATAGCGTGGCTTTTGATCATTCGGTGGATAGCATCAGCGGCAAAATGCTAAGCACCACCACCCCAACAGTGAGCGGCTCTTTAGATAGCTATTACCTTGGAGCCATTCAAGCGGGGCGGGTTAATTTAATCAGTACTGCAGCGGGTGCTGGCGTCAATATCACCGGCCAAGTTCAGGGGCAAGAAGCGCTTAATATTGAAAGCGCGGGCAAGCTTAGTCTGAGCGCCGCCCAGCTTAAGGGCCGTGCCATCAGCTTGGCCGCTCAGGATATCGAAAGCCGTGGCAAGATCAGCACTAAAAACACACAAGACCAAAGCCATAGTGAAAGCTGGTTTATCTGGAAAACCGGCGAAACCGATAAAAAATCCACCAGCAGCAAAAGCAGCATTGAGCGCAGCAGCCTGCAGGGCGATGACATCAACATCAAAGCCAACCATGCCGCATCGCTCGCAGCCACAGATATCGATAGCAAAAATCTAAACCTCAGTGCTGCCAAGGTTGATTTAGACGGCCAATTGCTTAGCAATAGCGAAAGCAGCAGCAATAACGCATGGAAAAACTCTTGGGCGTATAACAAGGCCGAATCCAGCAGCACAGAACAGCAAATTGGCACACGGATCAAAGCCAGCAACGATATTCAGATCAGTGCCACCACTGGCGACCTGAACCTGAAAGGCAGTAGCATTCAGGCGGGAAACCAATTAGAACTAGCGGCGGGTGGCAATATCGCACTTGCGGGCTTAACAGAACGAGATAGCAAATCAGATAAGGGCAACCGTAAAAATGACGGTGCTAGCCTGCAAACTGGCTCTTGGGATAATAGCAGCAGCACCGAGCGCTTAGTGAGCACGGAGCTGCAAAGTGGTAAATCGCTCATTATTAATGCCGCAGGCAATATTAATGCAACTGGGGCGCAAATTAAGGCAGGGGCAGATAGCCAGATTGCCGCCAAAGGCACGCTCAATATTGCCACCCAGACCATTGCCAATAACAGCCAGACTCAAAACCAGCAAAAATACTGGGGTGGGATTGGCGGTGGCGGCGAAAAAAACAATGGCACAGATCAAAGTATTAATGTGCGCTCCACTATTAATAGCGATGGCAAATTAAGCCTAACTGGCGAGCAAGGCATCCGCGTGAATGGCAGCACGGTAAAAGCTAAACAAGGCGCTTATGCCCAAGCCACAGCGGGCGGCGTTATCATTGATAGCGCGCGTGATTTAAGCAAAACCAGCATCGATCAGCGTAATGGCACGGTGTTTAACATCACCAGTAGCTCTAATCAAACCAAAAGCAGCGTTGAAACCAATCAAGCCTCTACTTTGCAATCCGATGCAGATTTAAACATCGTTTCGGCCCAAGATATCGCGATCATTGGCAGCAATATCAAGGCTAAAGATCAGCTTAGCCTTGCCGCCAAAGGCAATGTAGAGATCAGCAGCGCGGCTAATACCGAGACCAGCAAAGGCACAGAAACCAAGCTAGAAGTCAAAGGCTACACAAAAGAGCAAAGTGATAAGCAATACCGCGCTGGCGTGCGTATTGAGCACACCGAAACCAAAACGGATATTGAAAAAACCACCAACACCGGCTCGGCAGTCAGTGGCGGCAGTATCAGTGTGAACGCGGGCAACGATGTGGCGATTAAAGGCTCTACCGTTGAAACCACCCAAGGCAATGCAGATATCAGCGGCAAGAATGTAGCCATTACCGCCTCGCAAGATACAGAAAAATCCAGCACCAGCAGCACCGTAACTGGCGGTGGTTTTTACTACACCGGCGGGATTGATAAAGCGGGCAGCGGTTATGAAGTAGGCCAAAGCAGCCAGCAAACCGATAGCAGCAAATCCACCGCTAACACTTCTTCAGTAAAAACAGCGGGCGATTTAAATATCAATGCGGGCAAGATCAGTAATGAAGGCACACAGCTGGCAGCGGGTGGCAATGTTGCACTTAAAGCCGACAGCATTGATAACAAAGCCGCTACCAATACCAGCCACACCGATACCAAGAGCAGTAATTGGAGTGTGGATATTGGTGCCAATGTGGATTACAGCAAAATAACCCGCCCTGTTGAAAAAGCCGTCAATGGACTTATCTCCGGCAAAGTAAGCGACACCCTTGCCATCGCCTCTACTGCAGGACAAGTAGGCGCGCCCAATGTAGGTATCGATGTGCAAGTTAAAGCGGGCAATGGCCAAGGCAGCAGTGACAGCAGCAAGGCGATTGTCAGCCAAATTAGCGGTAAAGATATCAGCATCAATACCAAGGGCGCACTAAGCGATCAAGCCACGCAATACAAGGCAGATGGCTCGGTAAACATCCAAGCGGGTAGCCATGATTTAACTGCCGCAGCCAATACGCAATCGTCCACACAACACACCGTGCAGGGCCAGGCGGATGCGCGGGTTTATACCGAAACGGGTAAAGATGTAAATGTGAATGCCAACGGCAAGGGCGGCAATCAAACCACCACCTCTAGCCAATCGGATGCAGTAGTCGGCAGCATCAATGCCAAGCAAGGCATCAATATCAATGTGCAAGATCATGCTAGCTATCAGGGTAGCCAGATCAATGCTGGCGAAGGCAAAACCGTCATCAATGCCGGGGGCGATGTGCGCTTTGATCAGGCTAACAATAACCAAAGCGCCAGCAGCAACAGCGTTGATGGCAATGCCAAGCTGAATGTGAATGTGAGCAAGTCAGCCAGCGGCGGTGCAGGTGTGGGCGGGCAAGTTAACAGCAGCGAAAGTAAATCCAGCACGGCGGTGGTTGGCAGCCTAGATGGTAAGGGCGGTGTAGAGATTAAATCTGGCAAAGACCTTACCCTGCAAGGCACGCAGATTGGCAAGCAAGATGCCGCAGGCGATGTCACGCTGCAAGCCGCCAATAAGGTGGACTTTCAAGCGGGCAATAATAGCAGCAGCAAAACCGGATCTGCTATTGGCGGCAATATCAGCGGTGGCGGCGGCTCTAGTGAAAGCAGCGAAAAATCATCTGGCAATGTGAACTTTGCTGCCGATTTTAATATAGCCAAGGTGAATGAATCGGCCCATAGCCAGACTGCAGGCAGCATTAATAGCACGGGCAATGTAGTGATTAGCGCCGGAGCGGCTGCCAAAGACGCGGTGAGCTTAACTGGCACGCAAGTTAAAGCAGAAAACGTGGCGCTGGATGCCGCCAAGGGTGGTATCAACATTCAATCTGCCCAATCTGGCAAAGAAAGTAATAACTGGAATGTAGCCATTGGTGGCGGCGCAAAAGCGAGCCAATCCTTTAATAAAGACAGCAATGGCAAAGTGGATGAGGGCAAAGACACCTATGGCTTTAACGCTAAAGTAGCCGTGGGCGTGGATAAGCAAGATATCTTGCAACACCAAAACGCCAATATTGAAGCTGGCAAAGTCAGCATTAATAGCGGCAAAGATGTGAACATTCAGGGCGGCAATATCAAGGCCGATGTGGTCAGCGGCAAAGTAGGTGGCGATTTAATCGTCAGCAGCCAGCAAGACCGTGATCACAGCACCAAGGTAGATATAAGCCTTGGCCTGAATGCTGAAAAACATCAGGGTAACAAAGGCCTAGTTGCCGATAAATTAGGTGGGCTTGGTGATACCGTAAAAAATAAAGCCACCGACGCAGTTAATAAAGCTGCGGATAAAGTAGCAGACAAATACGAAAGCTTCGCCTTTAACAAAGGACTAAAAACCGACACCACCCAAGGCGTTAGCTTTTCTGCCAAAGATGGCGGCAGCGTCACCCTGCCAGAGCAACTCACTAGCGGCCCATCTGAGGGTGGCAAAGTAGATGGCCTAGCGCGTAAAGCAGGCAATGGGATTAAAGATGCCTTGCTTGGCCATGATAAAGAAGGCTCATCGATTACCCCATCGCTTGATTTAGCCGTTAAGCACAGCGCCAGTGATTTTGTAAAAACCGAATCAGGCATCAGCGGCAAGCAAGGCGTAACGCTAGATGTGGCCGGTAAATCGGTGTTAACTGGGGCCAAAGTAGAATCCACCGCGGGCAAAGTGGATATCGGCCAAGTTGAAACGCATCAGCTTAACGGCCAGGAATATTCGGTATCAGTAAGCATCAATGCATCCACCTCGCCTGGCGCGGTAATCTCTAATGCAGTAGATAAAATCGGTGCTGGTACTACGCCTGTGCTTCAAGTAAGTGTAGTAAACAAGGCGCAGACTGTAGATGGCGAGGTGATTTCGGCTCAATAAATCTTATGGTTATCCTGCGTAGATCTTACGCAACATATAAGTTAAATAACTTATATTCAATATGCATAAATATGACGATGATCGCTTTATGGGTAAGCCGCTTTTAGGAGGCCGCTTAGCTAGGCGATCAAGGAATAAACAAGGTAAGGGTGGTGCCAATTTGTGTTTAAGACCCCAATTGGCGCTGCCTTGTTTATCCGCAAAAGCACACGCAGCCCTTGCTAAAGGCGCTAAAAACCGTTGCTTTGATTGATGATTAAAACTGAGCACTTACCGAGTATATCGCCATGAAATGGCCTTATCTAATTGCTGCAGTAAGCCTTATTGCGCTTGGTGCTTATTCTCAATGGCCCACAGAAGCACAATCTGCCCCCAGAGCAGTGGCTGCCAGTAGTATCGCTGCCAACATTCACTCCCTGCCACCGGCCAGCAGCCCTTGGTTAGCCACCGCATCAGCCGTAGGCTCGGCCAATACACGGAGCGATAGCGATCAAAATCATGATGGCGTGCCCGACGATGTAAATGCCTATATCGATCACACCTACGCTACATCCAAAACCAGCCAGCTCGCATTTACCCAACTAGCCCAAGGCTGGAGCGAAGCCATTAACGATATCTCTACACCAGAGCAAGCCAAGCAAGCTGGCGAAAAAATTGCACGCGGCATTGCCTGCCTGATGAGCGATAGCGTGATGGAAAAAACCGGTAAAACAGCGCAGGTCATGTATGACGAGCTACTAACAACCCGCGCCGAAATGTTGGGCACACCCAAGCGCACCGAAGCCTATTTACGCTTTCAAACGCTGGCATCTGGCCAATATTTTGCAGACCCTGGCAATCAACCCTGCAATTTCAAAGCAACCGAACTAAGCAGCTAACACCACGATTTGCCCACCCTTAACAGGAATTAATCATGCTGAAACGCCTTGCCCTGCTCGCCACTCTGATGGCTGGCCCAGCCTTTGCTGCGCCTGCTGCCGTAGTTTTTGTAAATGGCATTCAAAGTACCTTTGATGATTCTGTTGCCAGCATGCTGGTACTTAAAGGCAATATGAAGACCAAAAAACTAGATAAAAATTTTATCTATGGCAATGCCTACAACGCCAGCAACGGCTTTTTTAGTGATATGTGGCAGGTGTTTCAGCAAAAGAATAATGAAACGCAAGATGCCAAAAGTTTTTGGCGCATGCTAGACGGGGGCTCGGCGCAAGCAGGCTGGATGAGCCAAGCCATTTACGATAAATATTTAAATGCCTTTAGCAGCAGCTCCATGCCCGAGCTACCCGAGCATTTAAAAATGTACCGCCAATATTTAGCCGAAGGCCGCAAGCTAGTTTTAGTGGCGCATTCGCAAGGCAATCTTTACGCCAATGCCGAACAAAACATGCTGATCTCTGGCCCCAATACTGCCCAAGGCAAAGTAAGCAGCGTGGGGGTAGCCAGCCCAGCGCAATACCTGATGCCAGGCTCCACCTATATCACCTCGTCATGGGATCAGGTCATCAACGGGCTGCGCCTAATCAAAAACACCTTGCCATCTAATATCAGCATCGGCTTTCACCCTACAAAAGACGTGCTGGGCCATTCTTTTGTAAAAATTTATATGAACACTGAATACCCTGCTGCCGAACAAGTGCTCAGCAAAGTAAGCCTGCAAGCAATTTAATCAGGAGGAGCCGGGCTGGGGATTATCTCACCAGCCCAGTAATGATTTATCTGCCTATGTAAAAAATCGCACCCTCATTTAAGACAACGCTAGCTTGCGTAATTGATCTCTGCGGCGTATCACTAGATGTGCAAGCAGCGCCATCTATAAAAGGCGCATTGCACCATCCACTTTTACCAAGGGGCATTAAGATGACTATCAAAGCAATCGGTTTTTCTGGCAGCTTACGTAAAGCATCAACTAATAGCGGCCTATTGCGTTGCGCTAAAGCTAATTTACCTGCAGATATGGAATTAGAAATCGTTGATATCTCAGCGATTCCCTTTTATAACGGCGATATTGCCGCCAACGATCGCCCTGCGGTGCTGATTGAGCTGCTCGCCAAGATTGCCGCCGCCGATGCGCTGGTGCTGGCCTGCCCCGAATACAATTACTCCCTAGCCCCAGCGCTTAAAAACGTGATTGACTGGGCTTCGCGCGAAGCAGATAACAAGGTACTAAACGGTAAGCCTGTCGCCATTTTAGGCGCAGCGGGTGGCATGGGCTCATCCCGCTCGCAATACCATTTGCGCCAAGTCTGCGTCTTTGTAAACTTGCTGCCACTGGCAAAACCCGAAGTTTTTGCCAATGCCTTTGCGGGTGGTTTTGACGCCAATGGCAATGTGACGGATGAAGCCATCAGCAAAAATGTAGCGGCACAGATGGTGGCGCTGCAAGCATGGACTAAGCAATTGCAGAAATAAGCTTGGGTGGGTACAAAGTTAAGACAAATACATCACAAAAGGGCTAATTTTTATAGGGTGTGCAAGTCGCTCTTCTTGCGCACCGACCTGATTTTAATCTGGCTTCAGCTCGCTTTGATAAAGCGCTAAATCTTTAACCACAGAGTAAAATGAGAGCACAGAGGGCCACAGAGAAAACCATCAAATCCTTGATTCTCTCTGTGGCCCTCTGTGCTCTCTATGGAATGAATGGCTTGAGATTTTGCTTACCTAGGGTCTAGTTCACTTACTTAGAATCTGATTCAAAATAATTTTCAGCTTTCGAAAGGCGTCATTCCCGCATGCCTTTAGCGGGAATCCAGTAACGCAGCTGGATCCCCGATGAAAACTCTCGGGGATGACGGTTTTATCTAGCAAAGTCATTTCGGGAAGTAGCAAGCAATTCGCTCACCAAGGAGAATCTCACTTAATCCTGCCAACGATACACATCCATTGCCAACACACCGCCGGTAATCCCGCTATAGCTGCGCTCTACTTTTTCCCCTTGAGCCGCCCCCAGCACCACAAAAATCGGTAAGAGATGTTCATCCGTGGGATGCGCACGGCTGGCTTCTGGAGCTTGACGGCGGTAATCCAGCAAAGCGCTTACATCATTTGCCAATAACTTTTCATTCATCCATGCCTGAAAAGCCGGCACATAGGCGGGAACACGCGGATCGCCCTCAGTGATATCGCCCATTACTTCGTACAGATTATGGGTAAGGCTGCCCGAGCCAATAATCATTACACCTTCCTGCTGCAAAGCGGCCAGCGCCTGCCCTAGGCGGTAATGATGCTCGGGGCCTTGCCTTGGCTGAACCGACAACTGCACTACCGGCACATCGGCATCTGGGTACATCACCCGCAGCGGCACCCAAGCGCCATGATCCAAACCTCGGCTAGGGTGAACGGCCACTGGCAAACCTGCAGCCTCTAATAAAGTGGCTACTTTTTCTGCCAGCCACGGCGCACCAGGCGCTGGGTATTGCAAATCAAACAGCGCAGCAGGGAAACCGCCAAAATCGTGAATCGTCTCAGGCTGGCTGGCCGCACTCACCGCTGGCTGCAAAGAGCCCCAATGCGCCGACACCATCAAAATAGCCTTAGGCTTAGGTAAATCAGCCACCAGACGCTGCCAAGCTAAACCCGTTTCCCCAGCATCCAAAGCCAGCATGGGAGAGCCGTGTGAGATATAAAAACTGGGAAACATGGTTAATCCTTGGTATGAGTATTTTAAAAACCTGAAGCACCTTATGGCGGGCACTCGGTTTATCGTGCCCACGCGGCCTTCGGAGATGAACGCGTGGGCATAAAAACTTGCCCACCCTACGCCTCTATGTTTTCTGTGGTTAAAGATCTGGTTTAAATCTTAATCCGCAAAGCGTGGTGAGCGTTTCAGCGCAAATGCACCGTCACCCATCAATACTTGTACCAGCGCTGCGGCAATCAAAAACACGGGATATTCCCAGCCGCCGTTGGCATTGCCAAACGACCAGCCATTGGCAAAGTGAACCGTGCTTGCACCAATCAATACCGGCAACAAGGCCGCTGCCACTAAACGTGGGTAAAGACCAAGCAGCAAGAACAAGCCACCAAACACCTCAGCCCCCGCTACCGGATAAGCCATCCAGCCTGGAAAGCCTACCGAGGCAAAAAACTGTGCGGTGCCTGGTAGAGTAAAAACAAATACTTTAGTTAAGCCATGCGCCAGAAACATAATGGCAAGAGCTAGGCGAAGAACAAGGGCTGCGTATGGGGCGGTTTTGTTATCAATCATTTTGAATCTCCAGTGGTTTGCGCCATGTGTTTGGCATCGATGGAGTGCAGTATGACGATTGCCGCTTGAGGGATAAATACAGATATCTTCAAATAATTATCCCTGAATGTGGGATAATTATTTGAGGATGAAGTTAAACGTAGGGCGGGTGAAACCCCATAGGCGCAAGCAAATTGTTTTTTCATTAGCAAACAGTGAAAAGCATAACAACCACGCTCTTTGCATAGGGCTTTTTAAAGTCCCCTTGAAACACGCCGGAGCGAGGAACAAGCGGGGCGGGGTTTCGGCCAGGGAGCGAGGAACGAGCCAATCCCGCCCGCCGCCGACTCGATTGTCCGCAGCGCAGGAGCTTTCGTGTTTCGTGGGGTCGCCTTCTTTGGCTTCGTTTCTTGGCGAAGCAAGAAAGGAAGGCCCCGCGGTGGCTAACCGCTCCAAAATCACTGTGCCGAAGGCACTAAAAAAGGTCTTTTTACTCTAGTTAGCGCGTATGGGGTGAAACCCGGCGCTTGCACGGCATTTCGTCAGCAAATTTGACTGGTTGAATACCGAAGGATTCATTAAACAAAATCAAAAGATCTTTTTAGTGCCTTCGGCACATTGATTTAGGTGCGGGCGTCCCGCTGGACCTTCCTTTCTTGCGCGGCCAAGAAACGAAGCCAAAGAAGGCCGCCCCAGCCAGCACGAAGGCCCCTCACTGCGGATAATCAGCTCGGCGAAAAAGGCTGCGCGCTCGCTGCCTCGCTACCCCTTTTCCGAAACCCCGAGCCGCTTATTCCTCGCTTCGGCGTGCTTCAAGGGGTGATTTAAGCCCCATACTACGAGTCGAGATATAAATCCAGATCTCTGTATTTTGAAATGCTCAAACACTTACAGCAAAGGAATATGATTTTCTCCGTGAAACTCCGTGTCCTCTGCGACCTCCGTGGTTCAAGATTTGGGTTTTGCTCTCTACCACACAATCCACGGTATCTCCCCGCCCCAACTTGAGCCACCATTATGGACAAACTCACCGCCATGCAAGTCTTTACCCGGGTCGTTGACGCGGGTAGTTTTGTAAAAGCTGCCGATCAGTTGGATATCTCCACCAGCGCGGTATCGCGTTTGGTGGCCGAGCTGGAGGCGCATTTAAATACTCGCCTCTTGCAGCGCAGCACCCGCAAACTCAGCCTCACCGAGGCGGGCCGCCTTTACCATGCGCGGTGTTTGCAAATTTTAGGCGACGTGGCCGAGGCCGAATCAGAGCTGGGGCAGGAAGGCCAGCGCCCCTTTGGCTTGCTACGGATCAATGCGCCGGTGTCTTTTGGCCAGCTACACCTCTCCCCACTCATTGCCGCCTACCAAAAAGCCTATCCCGATGTGGTGGTAGAGATTGAGCTATCTGATCGCAGTATTGATCTGGTAGAAGAAGGCTTTGATCTGGCGCTGCGCATCGCAGGCCAGATCACCGACACGCTGGTGGCGCGACGCTTAGCAACGATTCGTATCGTCACGGCAGCTGCGCCAAGCTATCTAAAGCTACAAGGCACGCCGCAAACGCCTGGCGATTTAGCCAACCACAACTGCCTGATTTACACCAATGGCAATCGCCGTGGCGAGTGGGATTTTAGCGGGCCAGATGGCAATATCACGGTTAAAGTGGCCGGACATTTCAGGACCAATAATGGCGATCTGCTACGCCGCGCAGCGCTGGCTGGCGAAGGCATTATTTGCGAGCCAAGCTTTTTAATTGGTGAAGACTTAGCCAGTGGTGCGCTAAAAATCCTGCTACCCGATTACTCAACACCCCAGCTAGCCCTCTACGCCGTCTACCCCAGCCGCCGCCACCTCTCCGCCAAAATCCGCAGCTTTATCGACTTTCTGCCCGCACAAATGAGCGAACCACCTGTGTGGGATGGCTGGATGACAAAATAGTACATTTCTGCCGTATAAAAACCCAAATCTTGAACCACTTCGATCTAGAAGACACAGAGTTACACAGAAAAAACCATTACATATCCAAAGAGATTGCCCATGTATATTGCCCACATTGCCACCTTCGGACACCACCTCATGAAATCCACCTTACTCATCAGCGCCCTCTGTTCGCTCTTAGTGGCTTGCGGTGGAGGGGACGTCACCGTCAATAGCGATGGCATTAATATTGTTGGCGTCGATACCGTCCCCACCATCAATGCCCTGCGCGTGACTGCCGGGGATAAAGACGCCAACGGCATTACCCCGATCAACGACGGCGTATTTACGGTGCAATGGGATGCAAAAGCCACCGACACTGCCACTTTTAATCTGCACCTCAGCAAAGATATGCTGGTCAGCAGCGATGATACCGATTTGTTTTTTACGCTAAACCCAGAAAAAAATGCTCGGGCCACGCTGGTATGGGATAAAGATAAAGACAATATCTCGCTATCTGGCATCCCCACCTCGGTGAACTCATTTTTAAGCAATAACCCAGAAGCCAAGGGCTATATCATTGCCAAAGCCTGCGGTTTTAAAGTGGATACAGCGGGCGGATCACGCAAAGAATGTGTGCAAAAAGAAATAGCTATTAAACTTATCAAATAATATTGATTAGATTACATAAAAACAATTAACCATTTATTAAAATTGCAGACCTCACAAATATATATGCCGTTTTATTTGCATAAAAAATTGTGATAAATATCATTAACTTTCTGTAAATAGTTGCTACTCTTCAAAGCAGATCATCCATATGATGCCTTATCAATAAGCGGCGGCTCTTGCCATAAAGACTGCATCAATCAAATTTTAAGGAAGATTAAATGAAAATTAAACTTGCCATCCTTACCGCCATCACCTGCGCCAGCACCTTTGCCGCAAGCCCAGATCCAATGCAAGCCTTTCCTGCGCCAGAAGCAGGCTTTGTTCGCAAAGTGATTCAGCTACCTAAAGTAAAAAACCCAGAACTTTATCGCGTGCAATTATTGCCAGGCAAGATGATGGAAGTAGATTGCAATACCAGAAATTTGGGCGGGCAATTAAAAAAAGAAACCGCTCAAGGCTGGGGATATGACTATTGGGTACTGCCACAAATTCAACCGGGCATCAGCACCCTGATGGCATGCAATCCTAATGCACCTAAAAAACAAGCTTTTGTGAGCGTTTATTCAGAAGAACTACACCGCTATAATTATAAATTGCCAATGGTCGTCTATTTACCCGAAGGCCTTGAATTACGCTACCGCATTTGGTCTGCCAAAGATAAAACCCAAACTGCAGAAAATGGTTAATTAAGATATACAAAGGCGATGCTTATATAATTGCTAATGTTCAACTAATTGGGGTCAGTTCACCAAGCTGATCGACTTACGCAGAATGATTTCGTAGGGCGGGTGCAACCCGCGAGCCAAGCTGAAAAATACGCGGGTTTCACCCGCCCTACGAATGGCAGATTGCTTAAATATTTAATCCTGATTAAACATTCACAGCCTGAGCGCCTTCTGCCTGTGCTTTAAGTCTTTGTAGAGTAATAGGTAGACCCTTATCCACTAACGGGGCAAGCATTCTGATTAAGAGGGGTTTCAGCAGCCCAGCAAACGTCACCCGATGCACAACCCTCGTACCGCCCTCCACCGCCTCCAGCTCATGATCAAAATCCATTCGATACAGAAAGGTCTTGCTGCTTACCGTAAAATTACGATTAAGCTCAATGGCAGTTACCTCCATAGGCACAGTATTGCCCTTAGTAGGCGTTAAACTACCTTTAGAGCCAAGCGTTAAGCCCTTTTTTAATGAAGAGGCCTTCGTATCCGGATCCCAGCCCTTCCAATTATCAACATCTTGGTAAATACGAAAAATCGTTTCAGGTGCAGCGGCAATCACAACTTGCTTCTCTACGATATTCATAGCTTTTTCCAAGTGACAACAGAGACACACGCCCACAGATTGCAGGGGGCAGCCAAATTTATGACAAAATACTACACTCAAATATTGAGGTAAATGCCAGAAATTTGTCAGTTTAATGTATTAATTTATTGGGGTTTTTATTGCGAAAAAGTTACCTGACTACCCCTCTTGCTCATTTTTTGTCGTTTACCTGAGATGATCGACATGAAGAGATATAACTCGTAGGGGCGCTGCTTGCTGCGCCCTAGCTGAGTAGGGCGCAGCAAGCAGCGCCCCTACTGCATTGAGCAAGAGACATAATCAGGAAAAGTTAAGCCAGTTGATTCCCTGGCTCATCGCACGGGGCTCAAGAGTCCCCTTGAAGCCGCGACACGAGGAATAAGCGGCTCGGGGTTTCGGATAAGGGGTAGCGGGCTTGCTCCCGAGCAGCCTTTTTCGCCGAGCCGATTATCCGCAGTGAGGGGCCTTCGTGCTTTTGAGGTTGCGGTTTTGCTTCCTTTCTTGGCCGTTCAAGAAAGGGAGTCCCACGCGGGGGACTCCCGCACCAAAATCAACGTGCCGAAGGCACTAAAAATGACTGTAAAAACGGCATGGCTCAGCGCGGGTTGATAAAACTAACCCGCCCTACAAGAGCACAAATGCATTGTGGGTTACTGCCTTATAAAATAACGTCTTGCAATTGAAACGCAACCTTATACTTTATCAACTTAACTTGAGGGAGCGCTTTAGCTGCATAAACCACACGTTTATCAAAATCAGATGCGATCAATATTCCCCTTACCGAATTTTCAGGATGGCTTTCGGTTACACAACCAATGTAGCCAAGCAACTGACCTAATGCAGCGTCTTTAGCGATACCTGCCTTAAGCTCTATTACAACAAACTGGCCCATAGGATCTTTTGCAAGAAGATCTATCCTGCCAGCATCGATTTGATGCTCTATACCATCCGATTGCAGGACTAAACCATTTTCAACCTCGTGAACAGCTCGGGCTAAATATGAATGCAAATCGCGCTCAAGGGAAAGGCTGGCCTCAATGGTTTCCTCAACTTCATACGCCGTAGCATCCTGTACTAGATCATCATCACTTTCGCCCCCCGGAACCGCTATTCCCCCACGCTTAATCTTTGATTTGTACCATGCATAGTGAGTTTTTTGCCATTTACTGTTCGGGAAACTATTAAGGACCAAGTTAGTAAGCTTTTCATATGAAGGGAACTGTCCTTCACTGGCACATGTATCAATAACAAGATCTTTTATACTTGAATAATTACTCATAGAACGCCCTAACATAACAATATATAAACACACTAAAATGGTAGAAAAACCACCATCTTTAGTGTATTAAAATACCCGCCTAACAAGATATGCCTTGTTAGATATGGCCCTTGTTTTATGCGCTGACATTACACCCTAAGCCCTGTAAGACGGGTTAGCCGCAGGCGTAACCCTCAATGCAAGATGCTAAACAGTAATTAGCTTGCTGTTAGTAGTTGGCATTATCACTCAGCACGGGTTGATAAAGCCAATCCACCCCACAATACCAACAAACAACGAAAACAATAAGTAAGATAATCATCATATATCATGGCGAAAATACCCACAAAAACCGAACTCCACATGCAAGATATGCGACGATTATTACTTGCTTGCCTAATATTGATAACGCTGAACACCCACGCAGGTGTAATAGAAAATACCTCGCGTGAAATCAGCCGAGGCATTACGGATGGCGCGGTACAAAGCACCGCCAAAGCACTTGAGCAAATTCAAAAAGATAGCGAACGAAGAGCCAAAGAATACGCCGCAGATAATAAACGTAAGCAGCGTTTAGCCAGCATCAGCGGCTGCGCGACGAACGCTAAAAAAACCAGCTGCAAATGCTTTGATAAGCAAGGTGGAATTGAAAACATTCTGGATGAGAAATAATACATGGATGTGGTTAACCGCGGCCTAGCCGCGATCAATGATTTGTAAAAGATCAGGCAACCAGCTCTTCTTCCAACACCCTCACCCTCGCCTCCCCAACCGCCTCTCCCACCAAAATAATCGCCGGGCTGCCCATTTGAGCAGCCTGTGCATCCACCGCCAAATTCCCCAGATTACTGATTAAGCGGCGCTCAGCTGGGGTGCTGGCCCATTGGACTACGGCGGCGGGGGTGTTAGGCGTTAGGGTTTTGAGCAGGCCGGCGGTGACTTGGGCGATGCGGCTCATGCCCATATAGATCACTAGTGTGGTGCCGGTTTGGGCGAGCGCCTGCCAGTTTGGCTCGCTATGGTCTTGGGCGTGGGCGGTGACAAAGGTGACGCCTTGGCAGTGTTCGCGGTGGGTAAGCGAGATGCCGAGCGATGCGGCTGCGGCAAGGCCGGAGCTGATGCCGTTGATGATTTCAACGCTTACACCAGCGGCTTGCAGAAAGCTGATCTCTTCCCCTGCGCGGCCAAATAGCAGCACTTCTCCGCCTTTTACCCTGACTACCACCTTGCCTTGTAAGGCATAGCGGCGCATCAGCCTTTGGATAAAATCCTGCGGGGTCGATTTACAGCCGCCTCGTTTCCCTACCCGAATCAGCTGTGCTTGCGGGGCAAGGCTGGCGATTTCTGGGTTGGCTAAGTCATCGAGCAGCACCACATCGGCCAGCATCAGCGCTTTCATGGCTTTGATGGTAAGCAAGTCCAAATCCCCCGGCCCCGCCCCTAATAAAATTACTTTGCCTTGTTTCATGGTTGGTTTTCCAGTGGGCTTGATTATTTTAGTGCCTTCGGCACGTTGATTTTGGTGCGGTAGCCACCGCGGGGCCTTCCTTTCTTGCTTCGCCAAGAAAGGAAGCCAAGCGACAACAGCTCCTGCACGAAGGCCCCTCATCTGCGGACAATCGAGCGGCGGCTGCGGAACTCGCTTCGCTCAGACAGTCCTCGCCGAAACCCCGCCCGCTTGTTCCTCGCTTCGGCGTGTTTCAAGGGGAGACTTAAGCCCCGTACTACGAGTCGCGATATAACCATCCATATTGACTTTGAGAAGGCTTCCTCTCAAAACACGACCATTCAAGAATCTGTTTTTCTCCGTGAAACTCCGGTTCTCCGTGCCCTCCGTGTTTCAAGATTTGGGTTTTCCCCTCCCCCCCACAGAATCCTCAAGCCTTAATCGCCTGATTACACATCCTGCTTAGCTCCGGCACGCAGGAGCCGCATACGCTGCCGCAGCCTAGTTTGGCTTTTAGGCCTGCAACATCGGCCCCCAGTGCTACTTCCGCGCGGATAGCGGATTCGCGCACGTTGATGCAATTGCAGATCACTGGATCGCGCGGGGTGTTGCTAAGTTTTTTAGGTGAGAAAACATTAAGGCGCGGGCCTTGCCATGGGTTGCCTGCTATCAGTTGCTCCAAGAGCGCTTCGCCGCCTTGGGTGTCGCCTGCCAGCACAAAGCCGGTGAGTTGATCGTCTTGCCAGCCGACGCGTTTAAGTAAGCCACGGCGGGCGTCGTGGTATTCGAGTACGTCGTGATTGGGGTAAAGATCGAGTGCGGAAAAGAGCTTTTCTAACAGGCCTTCGGGCAACATTTTGGCTGCGGCGCGTAGCACTAAGACTGGCTCGTCCCGGCCTTGCAGGCTGATGCTGGCGTAGCTACAGGATTTTAATAAGGGCTGCACGGCGGCGTGCAGGGCCAAGACATCGCCTTTGCGAGCGGCTAATAAGACCCACGGTAGCTCGACTTTTTCGATACGCACGGCGGCGTGTTTTAGCTCGGGCTGAAACGATTTATCATCGGTGGCGCTGCTGGCAATTTCATTGCTGCCACTGCTATTTAAAAACTGCCCGCTCCAATGCATGGCGGTAAAAACGCTGCCGGATGGCAGATCGGCAGACAGCGCCAATGGCAAAATCAGGCTGCCACGCTTGCTACTCACGCGCAGCAAATCGCCTACTTTTAAGTTGCGCCGCTCGGCATCAACGGGGTTCATATCTAGGCTCGGCTCGGGGCTGTGGGCAAAGAGCTGCGGCAAGCGGCCAGTGCGGCTCATGCCATGCCATTGATCGCGCAAACGGCCAGTAAGCAAATGAAAAGGAAAGCGTGAATTGGTCGGCTCGGCCACCGGCAGATAATCCACCGCCGTAAATTTGGCTCGGCCTGTTTCAGTAGCAAACACGCCGTTTTGATAGCGCCGCGCCTGCCCGCTGCTTGCGCCCTTGGGGTAAGGCCATTGCTGCGGGGATGCTTCTAGCAGCGCGTAGCTTAGGCCGCCAATATCCAGATCGCGGCCTACCGTAAGCGCGCGGTGCTCGTTAAAAATGGCTTCGGGGCTATCAAAAAAGAATAAGCCAGGGTGCTCTGGTTTTAAGCGTGCGCCCATTCTTTGCGCCACTTGCAGGGCAATCCAGCTATCTGATTTGGCCTCGCCCAGTGGCTGCACCGCTGCCCGAACGCGGGAGATGCGCCGCTCAGAATTAGTCACCGTGCCTTCTTTTTCACCCCAACTGCTGGCAGGCAGCAGCACATCGGCAAAGGCGGTGGTATCAGTATGGGCAAAGGCATCTTGCACCACCACAAACTCGGCCATTTCTAACGCCTGACGCACATTGGGCAAATCTGGCAGGGAATGCGCGGGATTGGTACAAACAATCCACACTGCCTTGATCTGCCCCGCTTTAATCGCATCAAACATCGCCACCGCAGGCAGGCCAGCCTTGCCTGATACGGCGTCCACTCCCCAAAATTGCGCCACTTCGGCACGGTGCTGCGGGTTGGCAATATCGCGGTGTGCGGCCAGCATGGTAGCCATGCCGCCCACTTCGCGCCCGCCCATGGCATTGTGCTGGCCAGTCAGCGAAAACGGCCCGCTGCCGGGCTTGCCAATTTGCCCCGTCGCCAGATGCAAATTAATCAGCGCCAAGTTTTTATCTGTGCCGTGGCTAGATTGATTCAGCCCCATGCAATACAAAGACAGCGCCGCAGGCGAGCGACCAAACCATTCTGCCGCTTGCAGTAAATCGGCCTCTAGCACGCCGCATAGCTCGGCAACCATCTTGGGCGTGTACTGCCGCACCCGCGCTTTTAGCTCAGCAAAGCCGCTGGTATGCGCCTCAATAAAGGCGGTATCCGCCAAACCTTCCCACAAAATATGGTGCAGCATGCCGTGAAACAGCGCCACATCGGTGCCGGGCTGAATCTGCAAATGCAAATCGGCCATGGCGGCGGTATCGGTGCGGCGCGGGTCGATCACTATCCATTTAATATCAGGATTAGCCGCCTTGGCCGCCTCCAAACGGCGAAACAACACCGGATGGGCATAGGCCATATTGCTGCCCGCAAACAGCAGCGTTTGCGCTAACTCCAAGTCTTCATAACAAGTTGGCGGGCCATCCGCGCCCAGGGCCATTTTGTAAGCCGTCACCGCGCTCGACATACAGAGCCGCGAATTTGTATCAATATTGTTGGTGCCAATCAGGCCCTTAGCCAGCTTATTAAACACATAATAATCTTCGGTAAGCAGCTGGCCAGAGACATAAAACGCCACCGCATCAGGGCCGTGGTGTTCAATAATCTCCGCAAACCGATCCGCCACCGTATCCAGCGCGGTATCCCAATCTACCCGCTGCCGAGATTCCGAGCGGCTAGTGCGCAGCTCTGGGTACATCGCCCGCCCGATGGGGCTTTGCACGCTTTTAGCCAGAGACAAACCCTTAGTGCAAAGGCGGCCCCAATTGGCCGGATGAGCCGGATCGCCGCTCACCCCAACAATCTGCTCGCCCTCACTCTCGATCAACACCCCGCAGCCCACACCGCAGTAGCAACAGGTAGAACGGGTCATGGTGCTCATGGTTTTTCTCTTTAAAAGTGGCAAATTTCACGCTATTTAAATAAAACCCAAATCCTGAACCACGGAGGACACAGAGGGCACGGAGTTTCACGGAGAAAACCAAGAGAAAGGGCTGGTTTTTCCTCGCCTTTTGTATTTTTCATGGGCAGCAACCTTGTTTTTAACTCGCCTGAGTAGTTACCCAGATTCTTAGGTTTTCTCCGTGCACCTCCGTGTTCTCTGTGTCCTCCGTGTTTTAAGAAGTGGGTTTACAGAGAATCTATAAACTCAAAAACACTTCACCTTCGACGACTTTTACGGGGAAGCGCCGAGCGCAGCCTTCGTCGGGGGCGCGGGCCTCTCCGGTGGCGAGGTCGATATTCCAGCTGTGCAAAGGGCAAGTCACCGATTCGCCGTGCACAATGCCTTGCGATAAAGGCCCGCCCTTGTGTGGGCAATGATCCAGCAGGGCAAACACCACATCCGCAGCGGAGCGAAACACCGCCACATTGCCCGCATCCCGCTGCACCACACGGCTGCCTAGCTTGGGGATATCTGTCACTTGGCAAATACTCACCCAAGGTTGATTGGCTTTCATATTCATTGCTTTGTCCTTAAAAAACGGATGCTGGAACTACTCTGCTAAGTACAAAAACCAGACCTTGAAACACGGAGGGCACAGAGAACACGGAGTTTCACGGAGAAAACCAAGTACTAAAAAATCAGTAAGCACAGAGAGAAACGCTTAAATATTTACGCCTTACAAGACGACTGTTATGTAATCAAAACCGTCATCCCCGAGTGTCTTTATCGGGGATCCAGTAGTGCCACTGGATTCCCGACAAAAGCACTCGGGAATGACGCCTTGGTTTCAAATAAGCGCTCTGCTTTACTCCGTGAAACTCTGTGTCCTCCGTGCTCTCTGTGGTTCAAGACCTGGGTTTACTATTTATTAAGCCAGCACTTTGATCGGAATAAACTCCTGCCGCGCTTTGCCGTTGATCCGCTCTGCCCATGGGTCTCGTAGGCCTTCTAGGGAGTAGAGCAGGCGCTCGAAGAGGGCTTTTCTGTTGGCTTCGTCGTCGAGTATTTTTTGCTTGATGTAATCCAAGCCCACGCGGGCGATGTAATGCACGGTGCGGTCTAGGTAGTAGGCTTCTTCACGGTAAAGCTGCAAAAATGCGCCGCTGTATTCTTTGACTTCATCGCTGGTTTTTACCTTGGTGAAGAATTGTGCGACTTCGGTTTTGATACCGCCGTTGCCGCCCACATACAGCTCCCAGCCGCTGTCTACCGCGATAATGCCCACGTCTTTAATGCCGCTTTCGGCGCAGTTTCTTGGGCAGCCTGATACGGCCAGCTTCACCTTATGCGGGCTCCACATATTGGCCAGCATGGTTTCCAGATCGATGCCCATTTGTGTGCTGTTTTGCGTGCCAAAACGGCAGAATTCGCTGCCCACGCAGGTTTTAACCGTGCGGATAGATTTGCCGTAAGCATGGCCGGATTGCATGCCCAAATCGGCCCACACATTCACCAAATCTTCTTTTTTGATGCCGAGTAAATCAATGCGCTGGCCGCCGGTGACTTTCACCAAGGGCACGGCGTATTTATCGGCCACGTCGGCAATGCGGCGCAGCTCGGCCGCGTTGGTCACGCCGCCTTTCATTTGCGGAATCACCGAGAAAGTGCCGTCTTTTTGAATATTGGCGTGAACCCGTTCGTTAACAAAACGGCTTTGCGGATCGTCGACGGCTTCTTTAGGCCAAGTGGATAACATGTAGTAATTGACAGCAGGGCGGCAGGTGGCGCAGCCGCTTGGGGTGCGCCATTCCATAAATTCGTACAACTCGGTGTGGCTGATTAGTTTGTGCTGCCGAATTGCTTGCCGCACTTGCGCATGAGTGTGATCGGTGCAGCCGCAAATGGCCTTGGTCTTAGGTGATTCTTGGAAGTTAGTGCCTAGGGTATTCATCAAAATCTGTTCAACCAAGCCGGTACACGAGCCACAGGAGCTGGCCGCCTTGGTGTGCTTTTTGACATCATCAACCGTAAACAGGCCTTTTTCTTTGATGGCGTTGACGATGGTGCCTTTGCATACGCCATTACAGCCGCACACTTCGTCTTTATCTTGCATCGCGCCTGCGCGGCTTTGCCCTTGCACGCCCGAGTCCCCGACGCTGGATTCGCCAAACATCAGCGTATCGCGCAGATCGCTAATGCTGCGGCCCTCGCGCAGCAGCTTGAAATACCACGCGCCGTCGGTGGTATCGCCATAGAGGCAGGCACCGACCAGCTTGTCGTCTTTAATCACCAGCTTTTTATAAATGCCACCGGCAGGATCAGAGAGCACGATCTCGTCGCACTCATCGCCGCCCATAAAATCCCCAGCCGAGAATAAATCAATGCCGGTCACTTTAAGCTTGGTCGAAAGCACCGAGCCCTTGTACTGCCCGTAGCCCATCAGCGCTAGATGATTCGCCGCCACCTTGGCCATTTCAAATAGAGGAGCAACCAGACCATAGGCCACGCCACGGTGGTTGACGCATTCGCCCACGGCGTAAATGCGCGGGTCATAACTTTGCAGGGCATCGCTGACCACAATGCCGTTCTTGCAAAACAGGCCAGCCGCTTCGGCTAGCTTGGTATTCGGGCGGATGCCTACGGCCATCACCACCAGATCAGCGGCCACTTCGCTGCCGTCTTTAAAGCGTACCCCGCAAACTTCCCCCGCCTCATTACCCAAAATGGCGGCGGTAGATTGGCCCATTAAGAATTTCAGGCCTCGTGCGATTAAGGAATCCTGCAATAATTTACCTGCCGTAATATCCAGCTGCTTATCCAGCAACCAATCGCCCAAGTGCACCACAGAAACATCCATGCCGCGCAGCATCAGGCCATTGGCGGCCTCCAGCCCTAGCAAGCCACCGCCAATCACTATGGCGTGCTTTTTGATTTTGGCCGCCGCGATCATCGCCTCGGTGTCATAAATATCGCGGTAGCTAATCACGCCATTTAAATCTTTACCCGGCACCGGCAAAATAAACGGCGTGGAGCCGGTGGCCAGCAGCAGCCTGTCGTAGCCCTCCTCCACGCCATCTTCGGTAATAACGACCCGCCGCACCCTATCAATTTTGGCAATGGTTTTGCCCAGATGCAGGGTGATCTGGTTGTCGCTATACCAGCTCAAAGGATTGAGCACGATCTGATCAAAAGTCTGCTCACCCGCCAGCACGGGGCTAAGCAAAATGCGGTTGTAATTAGGATGCGGCTCTGCACCAAACACGGTGATGTCGTAGCGATCAGGCGCAAGAGTCAGCAGCTCCTCCACCGTACGAATACCGGCCATGCCGTTTCCGACAACGACAAGCTTGGGTTTAGTCATGGCTGGATTCCTTATCTATTGAATTTATTTTGAAAGTTATTTACAAACCCAAATCTTGAACCACGGAGGACACAGAGAACACGGAGTTTCACGGAGAAAACCAGAGCGCTTGTTTGAAACTAAGGCGTCATCCCCGAGTGTCTTTATCGGGGATCCAGTAGATGCGCTGGATTCCCGGCAAAAGCATTCGGGAATGACGACCTTGAATACATAACAGTCATCTTGTAAGGCGTGATTATTTAAGCGTTTTTCTCTGTGCGGACTGATTTTTTAGTACTTGGTTTTCTCCGTGCCCCTCCGTGTTCTCCTTAACTCCGTTTTTTAAGATTTGGGTTTCATCCCTAAATCCTTGCCTGAGCCAGATCGCCACCCAAGGCGCTGCGCCAGCGCACTTTTACGCCGGAGAGGCCGTACCATGCGATCAGGGCGAGCAAAGAGAATAGCCAGAGGCCTAGGCTGTAGTTACCGGTGGCTTGTTTCACCATGCCAAGGCCAGCAGCCAAAGCAAAGCCACCTACGCCACCGGCCATGCCGATCAGGCCGGTCATCACGCCTAGCTCTTTGCCAAAGCGTTGTGGCACCAGTTGAAACAGCGCGCCATTGCCCGCCCCAAGGCAGAGCATTGCACCAACAAACAGGCAAACTGCCACGCTTGATCCGCCTAAGCCAAGGCCGGTAAGGCCGATCAAGACTGCCGAGCAAACATAAACAATCAATAAGGTGCGAGTGCCGCCAATTCGGTCGCTAATCACACCACCAAGTGGGCGCATCGCCGAGCCTGCCAATACGCAGGCCGCGGTATACCAACCGGCCATTTTGGGTGCAAAGCCAAATTGATCATGAAAGTAGCCGGGCAAGGCGCTGGCAAAGCCAGAGAAGCCGCCAAAGGTGATGGCGTAAAAGCCCATAAATAACCAAGCATCTTTATTATTTAATACCTTGGCGTAATCAGAGAGGCTTTTAGGATTAACCGACCCCGGAGCGTCTTTAGCAAACACGCTGTAGAGCACAAGGGCAAATAAGAGTGGAATCACCACCAAGCCAAACACGTTTTGCCAGCCAAACATGATCGCCAATACTGGCGCAAACAGCGCTGCAAACACGGTGCCAGAATTACCCGCCCCCGCAATTCCCATCGCCGTGCCTTGGTGCTGTGGTGGATACCAGCGGGAAGCCAGCGGCAAAGCCACTGCAAATGCAGCACCTGCAAATCCCAAAAACACACCCAGTAGTAGCGCCTCTGCCATGCTGTGCACACCCAGCTGCCATGCACTTAATAGCGCCGTAATCACAATCAATTGGGCAAAAAAGCCAGTGCGCTTGGCTCCAATCCGATCCACAAACACACCCAAAACCAAACGTAGCAAAGCACCCGCCAAAATCGGCGTGGCCACCATCAGGCCGCGCTCGCTGGTGGATAAGCTTAGCGCCGAGGCAATCTGTATCTGCAAGGGGCCAAGCAGATACCAAACCATAAAGCTCAGATCAAAATACAGAAAAGCGGTAAGAAGAGTGGGGGTATGGCCTGAGCGCCAAAAGCTACGTTCCATGATGTCTGCCTCACAAAGATTTTTTGAATCCTGCCTGCTAGCGGCCTGTATGACGGAATATCAACCGGCTGCCAGGCAAAAAAAAAGCGTCCCACCACGATCAAACGTGAAGGGACGCCGTTGTCCTTTGGGAGATTGGCCGCCATTGACCCTCACCCTCGCCAATGCTTCATTGCATCAGCCTAATCAGCCCACTGGCCTTATTGCTTACTTAGCAAGTGCCATGCCAATCTGCCTAAGCCCAATAAAATCAAGCACGGCAGCGCAAAAGAATGCACGCAAAGCGACAAAAAAATACCGCAGCGCACCATAATAACGCAGCGCAATATTTGCTCTGCACACAATTCGCGCATCGAAGATTGGACATACTTTGCGTTTATTCTCTTGATTTGATAGACGCCGCTAATTAATCTAAGCCCCAGCTAACATCAAAACATTGTGAATCTATTTTGAATAATCCTCAGCCCAAAATAAGCCAACTCAACACTGATCGCCTTATTTTGCGCCAATGGCTGCCCAGCGATAGCCAGCCATTTGCCCGCATGAGCGCCGATCCTAGAGTGATGCAATCCCTGCTTGGCCCGATAGATGCCAAGGCTAGCGCTGCAATGCAGCAAAAAATAACCGATCTTATCGCAGAAAAAACTTGGGGTTTTTGGGCCTTAGAGCTGAAGCAAACCGGCCAATTTATTGGCTTTGCAGGGCTACATATCCCCATTGCGGAGCTGCCTTTTTCTCCCTGCGTGGAGATCGGTTGGCGGCTAGCCTTTGAGCATTGGGGCAAGGGCTACGCAACCGAAGCCGCAAGGGCCGCCTTAGCATTTGGCTTTAATACGCTAAAACTAGATGAGATTGTTTCATTTACCGCACTCAGTAATCATAAATCACAGGCGGTAATGGAAAGGCTAGCAATGCAGCGCGATCCGCTCAGCTTTATGCACCTCAAAGTGCCAGCGGGCCATCCACTGCAAGAACATTGCTTGTATCGATTAAGCAAACCTATCATCTAACAGGTGCCTAAATTACACAATGCTTAACGATGATATTGAAAGCGCCGCAGTAATAGATCTATTAAATCTAAAAAAACCTACAAAAATAGCGTTACGGCATAAATAAACCTGCTAAAGTTTCCTTCGGCTTTGCTACCCTTTGGAGACTTTGCATGAAGTTTGATACGCTTGCTCTACACGCTGGTTATGAAATTGATCCCACCACCAAATCGGTGGCCGTGCCTATTTACCAAACCACCAGCTATGCTTTTGATGATACTCAGCACGGTGCAGATCTGTTTGATTTAAAGGTTAAAGGCAATATCTATACACGGATTATGAATCCAACTTCGGATGTTTTAGAGCAACGTATCGCCGCACTAGAAGGGGGAATTGGCGCCTTAGCACTGGCATCCGGCCAAGCAGCCATTACCTACGCCATCATGACCATTGCCGAGGCGGGCGATAATATTATCGCCACATCGGCACTCTATGGCGGCACTTACAATCTATTTGCCCACACCTTGCCGCAATATGGCATTACCGTGCAATTTGTTGACGCCAGCGATCCGCAATCTGCCGCCGCGCTGATCAACGATAAAACCAAGGCCATTTACTGCGAATCAATTGGTAATCCGCTGGGCAATGTAGTGGATTTCGCCGCCTTTGCTGCCATCGCCCATGCCGGTGGTGTGCCTTTAATTGTGGATAACACCGTAGCCACCCCCTATCTCACCCGCCCGTTTGAACACGGCGCAGATATTGTGGTGCACTCCTTAACCAAATATATTGGCGGCCACGGTAATAGTATTGGCGGCATTATTGTGGATAGCGGTAAGTTTCCTTGGGCGGAGCATAAAGAGCGCTTTAAGCGTTTAAATGAGCCTGAAGTCAGCTACCACGGGGTGGTCTATACCGAGGCACTAGGGCCGGCTGCCTTTATTGGCCGCGCACGTACTGTGCCGCTGCGTAATATGGGCGCGGCCATTTCGCCGTTTAATAGCTTTTTAATCCTGCAGGGCTTAGAAACATTGGCTTTGCGCATGGATAGACACGTAGAAAACGCACTAAAAGTGGCGCAATACTTGCAAGGCCATAGCAAAGTAAGCTGGGTAAAATACGCGGGCTTAGCCGATCATCCATCTAAAGCACTCGTAGATAAATACTTTGGCGGCAAAGCGTCGGGCTTACTCACCTTTGGGGTGAAAGATGGCAGTGCCGGTGGAGCTAGATTTCAAGATGCGCTGCAGCTGATTACCCGCTTGGTCAATATTGGCGACGCCAAATCGCTGGCTTGCCACCCAGCCAGCACCACGCACCGCCAGCTTTCTCCTGAAGAGTTGCTAAAAGCCGGAGTAAGCGAAGACATGGTTAGGCTTTCAATTGGTATCGAGCATATCGACGATATTTTGGCCGATCTAGAACAAGCACTGGCCAAAGTTTAAGCTGCGCAAAGCGCCTTCAAAGAAGGCGCTTTAAAAACATACGATCCAAGCTGCACGCCCTTAAAAATCCTGCTTATAAGATAAAGAAATCAGCTGCTTTTGCCATGAAAACAAAGGCAAGCTATCGTTTTGCTCTTGGTATTGGTATTCCAGCCGCCACTTGCTCGCCCAAGGACTTTGCCATTGGTAAGCCAAGCCTAAGTTACTTTGTAGGCTTTGCCGCTTTTGGTTGTATTCCAGCAATGGGCTGTAGCCCTCTCTATCTTGCATGACTCTGGCACGTAGCTGTAATTCAAGCTGATGAGGGCCTAGGGGGTAGATGAGCCGGCTGCTCAGCTCGCCACTATATTGATTGCCACCAGGGCGCTGTGGGGCCAGCTCAAAAGCCAACGCGGCGCGGTTATCTAGCCATAATCCTCGCCACTTTTGAATATGCTGCACACGCCATTCGCTGTGCAGGCTTTGGTAGCGCGGGGCAATATCCACCATTTGCGCCCTTAGCCTAAGCAAAGACTGAACCCCCGCAAACGCGGGCAAACCGCGATACTCCAGCAAAGCACTACTTTGGTACGCTTCATTTTGTAGCCAAAACTGCTGTAAACCCACCCCCCAATCGCTACGTGCTTGCGGCTGCCAAAATCCCCCAAACCAGCGCATCGTTTGGCTACTGAGCGGCCAACTTTGCACCGCTCCAGCGTGCAAAGCCCATTGCTGCCCACCGGGTGGCGTGGCAATGGCTTGGATCTCTAAGCCCGCTAAATAGCCCGCTTGCGGCATGCTATTAGGGTCTACTTCTAAATTAAACACGCCATCGGGTAAGCTGATTTCTAGCCAGCGCTTAGAGCTACCTTGATCCAGATTACTGTCGCTGGCGATCCAGCTTTGTATTTGCCCTTGCCACAGTGTTTTTTCGCGGCAACCCTGCTCAGTTTTTTGCCGAATCAAATCACTAATGGCTTGCGGTAGCACCGGTAATGCTTGCAATTGCCGCTGTAAAACTGCTGCTCTGCTGTAATCCTCTAGCTGGCAATAGACCAACATCAGATCAAGCTTGGCCCCTTGGTGATGGGGATTAAGCTGCAGCACTTCTTCTAACAGCCAGCTGGCCTCTTGCCAGCTTTGCTGAGCGACATCATCGATGGCTTGCTGATACAGCGCCTCTGCCGTCTGCGCCTGTGCAATAGGCGGGCAGACCAACAAAAGCAGCAGAATGGCGGTAGGGATCAGACGCATAAATTAATTGTATATGCTCATGATCACAAATCTAGAAATTTACTTGCTGGATTCTGACTTTATATCAAAGAACGGATACTTCTCACTGACGTACGCAGCAAAAACCCAACTTTGAACCACAAACAACTCGGCGTTTCACAAAGAAAAACAACCGTTAGATCAGAGTAGCGGCATAGCATCAGTGACTACTAGCCTGGCAAACGATAAACCTGCTGCACTCCTCGCCGCCCCTTAAGGGCCACGGTGCCGTAAAGCTGCAGGGGTGAATAGGCTAATCGGCGCTCGGTATCCTCCCCCACTAAAATCCTCTCATTATGTAAGCTGGCTAAGTTTTGTAATCTAGCGCTTACATTCACCGCATCACCAATCGCCGTATAGGTGCTACGAAATGGCGTGCCCATATCCCCCACTACGACTACCCCTGTTTGAATGCCAATGTGTACTTTAATTTGCTTACCCAAGGCCGCCTGTTGGTTATGTAGCTCTACAGCGCTCTGCATGGCTATTGCGGCATCCACCGCACGTTTAGCGTGGTCTGCTTGGGCCACTGGCGCGCCCCAAAACGCAAATAGGGCATCGCCCATATACTTATCAAGCGTACCTTCCTGATCTAATACGGCCTGAGTCAGCAGCATCAAAGCATGGCGAGTGTAGCTGGCCAACTCTTCTGGTGGCAGCCTTTCAGCAATGCCGGTATAGCCTTGTAAATCTGCAAATAAGCAGGTTATTTCTACCCGATGCGGCTGCATCATGGCTTGGCTATTACTGCCAATTAGCTGATCGATAATTGCTGGCGGCACATAATGGTGAAAGGCTTGATAAAGCTGCCGCCGCCCAAGCTGGGCATACCACCACTCCAAGCCCCCTTCTAAAATCAGCAAAACCACGCCCCCAACAAGTGGTGCCAAGGCATTTGCCGCCACTTCTTGCGAGGTATAATGCAGCCAGAGCAGCCACGCGATCATGACTGCAAATCCCCAAGTTAGCCGCAGGGCGTTACTGTAATGCAGCAGCAGATACACCCCCAGTAATAAAGCCCCCCAAACCGCCATAATGCTAAAAAAACGAATCGCCTCAACCGGCTTATTTTGCTCTAGTTGATCTAATGCTTTAGAAAGCCACTCTGCATGTAACAACATACCTGGCGTGCGCCCACCCAAAATAGTGGCAACATAATCTCCTAAGCCCAAAGCGCTAGAGCCCACAATCACTAAGCGATTACTCAAGAGGGCTGCGGGCGCTTGCCCTGATAAGATATCACGGGCAGAAATCGCCGTGTAAGCCTCGGCCTTACGTAAAAAAGGGATAGCGGCCATGCCATCTGCTGCGATATTTTGCTGTGCAGATAAGCCTTGCAGCCAGGCAATTTGCCCTGAGCGGCTCTGTAATGGAGCCTGCTGCCCCAGCCAACAGCGCAATAAAACCGGCGCAAAAGCGGGATAAAGTTTGCCCTGATATTGCACTAGCATACTTTGATGCCGAACCACGCCATCAGGATCGGCGGTAATGGCGATATGCCCCACGCAGGGGGATTTTTGCGCCAACATGGCGTGATTACCTAAATAACCAAATGCAATTGTGGAAGGAATATTGCCGATGGGCATAGCGCCACTTAATTCCCCAACACGGATACTTTGGCTGCGATCAAAACCAAACGTCTGTGCCAAGCTCAGCCGCCGAGAAGCCGCCATTGCCGCGATTTGTTGATCCCCTAATGCATCACCTGCCTCAGGGAAAATTATATCCAAGCCAATATGTGCCACTTGGTAATGCAGATCTAATTGTTGGAGTAATTGAGCTAAGCGCGATCTAGACCAAGGCCAGCGCCCATATTGGGCCAAAGAAGCCTCATCAATATCCACCAAGACAATACGTTTTTCTGGCTGAGCGCTTAGTTTTTGGCTAATTAATTGATCATGCAGACGATCTAATAGATCAAAGGGAAAAGGGTAAGCGTGGCCACGAGGCATGGCCAGCCAAATCACCAGCAGGGTGCTGAGTAAAAAAAACAAAGCCCGCCCCAGCCAAATAAACCGCAGCTGATGCCAAATGGTTTTAAAATCGGCCATCAGGGCTGCTTAACTCCGCTAAAAAAGCAAATCATCATTCAGCCGCCGCAACCTTTATTTTTATTTATAAAAATAATCTAGCAGTAAATAAATCAACGCTTTCTTAGCCAATATGTTCCACCGCTTAATATTTCATTGGCGGCAGGGGCCGAGTAATAAACATATCCCGCTTCAGCGGCCTCTTTTCCAGAAACAATACCACGTAGCTGCACCTCGCTCACCGCGCCATTAAGAAAAAAACCATTACTTTCTACTGCCCCTTTTACATTAACGGGGATTTCTCTTCCGGCAGCATTTAATAACAGATGTGTACTAAAGCTTTGTGCTGCAAAATTAATCTGCAAAGCTGATTCTTTAGCCACCGTTGGAATAATAGAATGACTATCGGTATTTACGAGTATTCCGTCGTGCTTAGCCATTTGAAAATTAACAATACCCAATTCAGGGCCATATTGCAGATTACTATTATCACGCGACATCACATAATAAATCCCTGCAGTCACCACCTCTTGCCCCGCCTTATAGATATCACTAAAGCTAGCCGTGGCGGGTAAATTAGCCAACTCCTGCCAACGCCCCCAATGAATAGAAGGCACCACCACGACCTCGACCACCGGTTCACTAGGCTTAGGCAGGGGCAAAGGGATAGCCGGCTCTGGCGCAGCGGGAGTAGGTGCTGGCGTTGGTAAAACATTGGGGACAGGTGTGGGTGTAGGCCCCACGGCAAGGGGATCTGTAGGCTTTACCGTGGGTTTTATCTTGGAGCCATCAATCAGTGGTTTTGCCACTGCATTCGTTAAATCCACGGCTTGCGTAGAGGATTCAGCCCCTAAAGCCACGGCCTTGCTTGGCTCTTTAACGCCCTCTTTAGCCACTTCTTTTGAGTCTTTTACCGCTTCTTTGGGGAGTTCTTTTTGTAATTCTTTTTGCAAAACGGGTGAAGAATCTTTTTGCACCGGCACCGTCTGCCCACGAATCACTTCTAACATATGCGCCGTGGATGCAAATAACTCTCGAGAATTAACGCCTTGGCAAGGCCCGCCTTGCTCCACGCTGCAAGCGCTAGAAAAAGCCTCAATCACTACTCCGCCTTTTTGCACCGCCACCTGCGTTGCGTGCTCATTGGCATGCACCACAAAATCAGTACCACGCAAGCCAATCGCGGCCACTGGCGTATTGAGCCGATACTTATCTTTATCTTTTTGTACTTCACTACCCGTTACCGAGCGCATCAAGCCCGTTTTAAGCTGAAACTTAAATTGGCTCGCCGCCCCCTGCTTACCTAAGTGATATTTTTCAATTAAAAGCACACTATTTGGGCGCACAGCAATAAAGCCTTGATCAAAGGTACGTAGATACACACTACTCTGCTCTGCCGTCTGTAACTCATCCCCTTCACGCAGTGCATCGCCCTTAGCCAAGGGCAGTAGCTGCCCCGCTCGCAGCAGCATGGGCTGGCCAAGCACTGCAATAACTGTCCCCATATTTGCCAAATCTTGTGCTAGAACAATAGACGGCATACTTATAAAGACAGCTAAACCCAATCTGAACCCATCAATTCGCTTGAGCACTTGGAACCCTCCTTACCATGCAAACCTTCGGGAGATGCTTATGACACGCCATCCCATTTATTCTTTAGAGTTTTTTTCTGGCATTCCAGAAAGCATTTTAAATTCGATTGCGCACGAATCTCAGCTTAGGACAGCCATACGCAACCAGCAAGTGATTACCAAGGGCTCGCTAGGTGATGAGTTGTTTTTTTTAATTAGAGGCCGTCTACAAGTCGTTGACGTTACAGAAGATGGCCGGGAGCTTTGCATCCATATCATCAACGAAGGGGAATACTTTGGTGAGCTAGCCGTGATCGACGGCGGAACCCGCTCTACCAGCGTAGTTTCAATTGCCGATGCCGAGCTCATGGTGCTCAGCCGCATCACCGCACTGCAGCTGATTTATTCTCACCCTATTTTGGCCGAACGGCTGATGAAAAAACTAGCATTTTTAGTGCGCTTATCCTCACAAAACCGCGCCATGCTTAGCATCCAAAATCCATATCAGCGTATATGCACCGTATTAACCACATTAATTCGCACCCTACCTAGTAATTTAAAAGTCATCGAACTACCCCCTCAGCAATCATTAGCCGGCATGACTAATTGCAGCCGTGAAACCGTATCTAGAGCAATAGGCCAGCTACTCAACACCGGCATTGCAGAAAAAGACCGGAAAATGCTGATTGTGCGCGAACCAGAGCGCTTACAAAGCATTGTAAAAGGCAACATCACCATTGAATAATCGCCACATTCAATACAACGCAATAAAAGCAGTTTAAAACACTTAGATACAAAACAAACATCAAGAAAAAACCTCATTAAAAAACAAAGACTTAATTACCCAAGAAGTCTCTTTATTTAAAAGACAACATTAAACAAGCCACAAGGTGAAAGAAATTTTCTTGTAATTATTAAATTCAATTACTAGTATAAAAACAGCCGAAACATATCGAGCGTGTAAGAAAACTGGGGCATGCCTACCTTAAAACGCTTCAATCACGCGCATCGCCTATCTGCTGCCGCAATTAACCACAATCATCAAGATAGCAATCTAAATAAAATAACAACCTTATAAAGAGCTATATTTATGAAGATCATCCACCTTGGTAAGTTTTACCCCCCAGAATATGGCGGGATTGAAACAGTAACCTTCGATTTAGTTGAAGGTCTAAACCAGCAAGGTGTGAATACCGATGTACTTTGTAGTAATAAAGGTACAGAAACTAAAATTGATCTAAGTAATGCGCGCTATCGTGTAATTAGAGCAGGCACACTTGCTGTCATTAATTCGACTTCAATATCCATCAAGCTTATTTCTGAACTAAAGCAGCGCATTCATCAATATGATGCAATTCATATTCACTTACCCAATCCAATGGCTAATTTAGCCATGTGGATCATTAAGCCAAAGTGTAAAGTTTATCTGCATTGGCATAGTGATATTGTTAAACAAAAACACATGTTAAAACTTTATGCCCCATGGCTAAAATGGCTGATTAACCGAGCTGATGGCATTATCGCCACCTCCGCACAATATGCAAACTCATCTAAATGGTTGAGCAGCAATATGGATAAAGTATCCATTATCCCAATTGGGGTTGCAGATAAAAGCCAGCTTGCTTCACCGCTACTTGTGCAAAAAATACGCGGCGAATATTCTGGCAAAAAAATAATTTTATCTATTGGACGATCAGCAATATATAAAGGAATCATTCACTTAATTGAGGCCTGCAAATATATCAACGATGATGTCGTCGTATTAATTGGTGGCCCAGGAGTAGAGAGCTTCCTCCCTCTGATACAGAGACTAGGGCTGGAATATAAAGTAAAAATATTAGGTGCAATTGCAGATCAGCAATTGCCATCATATTACGCTGCCTGCGATATTTTCTGTCTACCCTCTATTTTAAGATCAGAGGCCTATGGCATTGTGCAAGTAGAAGCCATGAGCTTTTCTAAGCCAGTTATCTCTTGTGATATAGCTGGCTCTGGTGTTTCTTGGGTTAATGAGCATGACAAATCAGGCTTAATTGTCCCCCCATCTAATCCACTTGCATTAGCCAACGCCATAAATAGGCTCAGCCAAGACAATGCGCTGCGCAACAAAATGGCCCTATATGCTAGAAAAAGATTTGAGCAAGAGCTTACCGCAGAAAAAATGGTTAAAAAAACCATACAAATGTATCAAGAAAGCAGCATCGCAGTCATGCAAAGTGAAGTCTTTTCATTTCGTAAAGCATTCGATACAGAAATATTAAATAGCGAACAAGTACTTGCCACGCAAAAAGCTAAGCAACATAGCAACTAAGCGCTGCTTAATAACAAAACCACCCAGATAAAGCTGAGCAATGGACAAAATAAACATTTTATTTTCGGCCCAAGGCATGATCCCCCCACTAACAGGAATTGGCCGTTATGCAACCAGTTTATCTAGGGCTATGCAGCAATTTGAAACAGATATTGATCTTGATTACTATCAATTTGGTCGTGTTAGCAAAAAAACCAATAATGAATACCTACTTTCTAAGCTCAGAAATATGGTTAATCGCTTCCCAGCATTAAAATGCTATCTTAGAAAAAAATACCATGCAAACCGTGGCGCACACACCATTAAGAATAAAAACTATATCTATCACGAACCTAATTATATTCCAACGGTATTGCAATATCCTTATTTAGTCACCGTTCATGACTTATCTCATATTATCAACCCCGAATGGCACCCAATAGAAAGAGTTCGCTTCTTAAATGAGCACCTGCCTATTACGCTAGAAAAAGCAGAAGCTATCTTTGTGGTATCTAAATCAGTTAAAAAAGAGCTGATCAATTGGATGCCCGAGGTAACGAATAAATTACACATTACCTACAACGGCGTAGACCATAATAAATTTTCTCCTGAATCTTACAATATCCATATATTAAAAAAATATAATCTGCCAAGCAAAGAATACTTCCTATTTTTAGGCACGATCGAGCCAAGAAAAAAGATTGAAGATCTACTTCTAGCCTATCAAATGCTAGTACAGAACAAAAAAACCACACTCCCACTCATTATTATTGGCGGCGTAGGCTGGAAGTGTGAAGATCTATTAAACAGAATAAAAAATAGTAAGAATGTTCATTGGCTGCAATATGTAACAGAAGAAGACCTACCCGCGCTATTGGCAGGGGCACGCTGCATGGTTTATCCATCGGCATATGAAGGCTTTGGTTTACCCGTACTAGAATCCATGAGCGTGGGAACGCCGGTGATTACCACCTCAGGAGGAGCGATTCAAGAAATTGGTGGTGCAGCACCCTTTTACTTTAATAAGGGCGATATAGAGGGGTTGGCAGAACATATGACCAATCTAGCCTTAAACCCTGAATGTGCTAGCGATCATATTACCGAAGGATTAATTAGATCAAATTATTTTACCTGGGACCGATGTGCCGCTAAAACTCTAAATACATATAGGGATGTATGGGCGAATCATTATTAAATGGTGTGTTAATATCATCCACAATAATTACTATTGTTGTTGGATCATTTTATAATTTGCAACAATACTCCCCCATTAAAAATGATAAATTAATCCATTTTATTTCATATTTTTTTCTTAGCCTACTAATCTCACCTTATTTTACTTATGCAAAAGTATTTATAATATTATTTTTAATGGGTGCGAGCATCGAAATATTGCAACCACTAGCGGGTAGAAAATGCTGTATTTATGACCAGTTAGCCAATACTACTGGTATTATTTTTTCAATTACACTGCTTTATCTATGGGGGGCTTTTTTTGGAAGTCATTAAAAGAATCCTAGCAGGGCGCTGGCTATTGCATGCAATGGTAAGCAGAGAAATTAAATCAAGATATAGTGGATCGCTACTGGGGGTATTTTGGCTTTTTTTTGCCCCTGTATTAATGATACTTACCTATAGCTTAGTTTTTGCAGATTTAATGAAATCACGCTTACCAGGTGTGAATAGCCATTACGCTTATACAATGTATTTAACCAGTGGCATGCTAGTCTGGCAGTATTTTTCTGAAATAATTTCTAAAGGTAAATTATTTTTAGTTGAAAATGCTGGCTTACTTAGAAAAAATAAAATATCAAAAATCATACCACTGGTATCCGTTGTAGTGATTGCACTCGTTAATAGTTTAGTTCTGGCAGGGTTTTATTTTATATTTTTAATATTTTTAGGATCATTCAGCTTCGAAATTATAGCTATTTATATTTTGCAAATAGCCGTGATTACCCTGTTTGCCTTTAGCCTCTCTGGGCTATTGGCACTTGCCCATGCCTATATTCGTGATGTTGGGCAATTTGTTGATGCCGTTATGCAGTTATTATTTTGGGCAACCCCAATTGTCTATGCACCACAGATTTTACCCCCATGGGCAGCTAATTATATTTATCTCAACCCTGTTTATTGGGTTTCACAACTAGGGCAACAAGTTGTACTGGGTTGGCCTATTGCATGGAATTGGCTATTTTATTCACTACTTCTTTCTGCCGCTCTATTTGTAGTTTTTTATATTTTTTATTCTAAAAACATTCAAAAAATCATGGATGATCTATAAGTATGGCCTTGATCTCTGTTGAAAACATATCCAAAGTTTTTAGTATTTACCCATTGCGCCGCCATAAGCTGCAAGCTTTGCTAGGCATCGATGCAAGTCGGCACTGTATTAATAAATGGGCACTAAAAAATATATCCTTCTCAATAGATGCAGGTGAATCGATTGCTATCGTTGGCCGCAATGGCTCTGGAAAAAGCACTCTGCTCAAGCTCATTTGCCAAACACTTAGCCCAAGCGAGGGGCTAATTACGGTGAATGGCAGAATTGGGGCACTGTTGGAGCTTGGCATAGGCTTTCATGAAGAATTAAGTGGTAGAGAAAATGTTTATATTTCGGGCCAACTACTCGGGATGAGTAGGCATGAAATAGACCAACAAATTGATAGCATCATTATCTTTTCAGAGCTTGCAGAATATATTGACATTCAATTAAAAAAATATTCCAGTGGAATGCAAATGCGCTTGGCATTTAGCGTGGCCACCGCCGTTAGACCAGAGATACTGATTGTGGATGAAGCACTTTCTGTGGGTGACGCTTATTTTCAGCATAAATGTTTTGATAAAATAAAAGCATTTCAGGCCTTAGGCACTTCGCTATTATTTGTATCGCATGATCCACTCGCAGTAAAAACACTATGTGATCGAGCCATTTTGCTTGATAAAGGAAAAATGCTTGCAGACGATAGTCCAGCCGCCATTCTTGATTACTACAATGCGCTGATAGCAAATAGCGAAAACAATAAAATTAGTATTGATGAAGGGGTTAGATCAGGCACTGGTGAGGCTAAGCTGCTTGCTGTTGACGTGTATAAAGACAATGAAAAAATTCAGGCCGTGCTTTCAGGTAGCAAAATTCAAATCCATGTGGCCTATCAAGTTATTCAAGAAATCCCTGATTTAACCATTGGTTTTTTAATTAAAGACCGAGTGGGCAATGAGGTATTTGGATCTAATACCTTTTTAATGCAAAAAAAACCACCACTTCAGCAAGGTGGAAAATATAAAATTATTTTTGAGCTTATAGACTTTAGGCTAGCAGCAGGCAGCTATAACTTGAGTATTGCATTGCACTCATCCTATCATCATTTAATTAATAACTATGATTGGTGGGATCATGCGGCCACCATTACGGTGATTTCTGATGAGGTATTTGCGGGCGTGGTGAGGCTTGATACCACTTATTTAGATGCAAGCCCTATTGAGCTAAGCTTGCTAAGTTGCATTGAATCTGAAAACAATTAGTAAAAGGCATAAGCCCATGCATACCCTAGATGAAATAATTAATCGTGTTCAATCCTATGCGCTAAGCCAGAATTCTCAGCCAGCGGTATTGGCAGTTAGCACAATAGAGAGCGTTGAAAAATATCAACTACCCTGGCTGCCACAATCATTAAGAGAGCTGATTGCAATTAGTAATCCTCATTTATTTATATTTTTTTCATACCAAGCCATTTTAGGCAGAGCACCAGATTTAGAAGGTGCATATAACTACCATGATTTAATTTCATCGGGAAGATTAAGTTTACGTAAATTTGCATTACAGATGTTATGTAGTACTGAATCTAAACACAGCGGGCATTCAGTAAAAATAAACCGGCTAGATCGCTATATTATTGCGTTTGAAAATAAAATATTATCCATATGGGGTGGCCGCCGAGGTGCTGGCGTGGTCGGCCGCATTCATGATCAAATCATTAAACTAAGCAGCACGAATATAGCTATTATTCAGCATAGCGCTATTCTAGCCAAACAAAATCACGACGCTGAAATGAGTCATAAAAAAATAGCAGATACAATAAAACAACAGCTAGTGCAGATAGAGAGCAATATTGCAGGATCGCTAAATAACGCAACTCAAGACATAAAAAATAATTACGTTAAATTAGCAGAGCAGCAAATAAAAAAAACCCAAGAAGTGAGAAGTTTTGTACACGACAGCGTAAAACAGCAAGCTGAGGCACTTAACAATACTATTGATAGTTTTACTGAAAAACTAAGCATAAGCCAAGAGCAGATAAAGCAAGAGCTAGATTTTAATATATCTACAATCAATAAATCCCTCACAGATACTGAGGAAAAAATGCTATTTATTAGTAATGGCATGATTAACAATGGCAAAACAGCCCTCTATTTGAATGAACAAATTTTAAAAAAGATAGCCAGCAACCCTCAATCTACAGCTAGCGCGATCATCGCCCCTGCAGAAGATATTGAAGTGGATGCCTACTACCTTGCATTTGAAGCCAAATTTCGTGGCCCAGAAGATGAGATTACCCAAAAATTAGAAAAATATACACCCTATGTAGAAGATAAACTAAAAACCAGTCAACTGCCTTTATTAGATATTGGCATGGGGCGTGGCGAATGGATTAAGTTACTGAATAAAAAGGGTTTAAAAGCCCAAGGCGTAGATCAAAGCGAAGAAATGATCCGCCATTGCCGTGAGCAAAATTTATCGGTTGTGCATGCAGATGCGTTAGATTATCTATCTAATTTAAAAGAGCAATCGATTGGCGCGATTAGCTCATTTCACGTTGTAGAGCATTTACCATTTGAAATACTATTTCGCTTATTAAAAGAAGCCTATCGAGTACTAAGCCCTGGCGGCATCCTGATTTTAGAAACACCCAATCCAGAAAATGTATTGGTAGGTAGTCATACTTTCTATCATGACTTTAGCCATAAAAACCCAGTTACCCCTACTAGCCTACAGTTTTTGGCTGAATATCATGGATTTAAAGATTGCGAAATACTTCGCTTAAATCCTTATCCAGAATCAGCAAAAGTGCCTGGCAATGATTTACTCACCGAGCGGGTAAATGGCCATTTATGCGGGCCGCAAGATTATGCCTTGATTGCTAAACGCGTTGGAAATATGCAATGAATATCATGCTTGCCGCAAATATCACGCCTTTTTTACATGGCGGAGCGGATTACCATATTCAGGGCACGGCAGATGCATTAAGAAATGCAGGCTGTAAGGTTGAAATACTACGCCTACCTTTTACTTTTCAGCCAGAGCAATCCATTCTAGATTTAATGCAATGGTGCAATAAATTAAATTTAAATCATCCTAATGGATATAGAGTTGATCGATTAATTAGCTTGCAGTTTCCATGTTATGGAATTGAGCACAATCACCATACCGCATGGATTATGCACCAGCACCGTGCAGTATATGAGCTCTATTCACCACAAAATAGCAGCCCAGCACTCGCTCAGCTAAAAGATGCCATTATAGAGTATGACCACTATGCATTAAGCCATTGCACCCAGCGCTTTGCTAATTCTAAACGCGTTGCAGCACGCCTTTATCAATACAATGATTTAAAAGCACAGCCGCTCTATCACCCACCACCGGCTTATCAAGCATTCCATCATGCACAAGATTTAGGCTATATTTTTTGCCCAAGCAGAATAGAAACGCTAAAGCGCCAAGATCTATTAATTAAAGCGCTAGCATTAGCGCCTAAATCGCTGCCTATTGTGATTGCTGGCACAGGTGGCCAAGCAGATAATTTAATGCGTTTGTGTGAACAGCTTAATTTAACGGCTAGAGTAAAAATGCTAGGCGCAATTAGCGAGGCAGAAAAAATAGCTTATTACGCCCACGCTACGGCGGTATTCTTTGCCCCCTTTGATGAAGACTATGGCTATATCACCCATGAAGCCATGCTCTCTGGCAAGCCGGTAATTAGCTGCAGCGATTCTGGTGGGCCATTAGAGTTTATTGAGCATTTAAATACCGGCTGGATAGTAGAGCCCACCCCAGAAGCTATAGCCACTGTATTAGAGTGGATTAGCCAGCATAGAAATAAAGTAGAGCAAATGGGCCTAGCCGCGCAACAAGCATGGCCCTCATTTAAGATTAGCTGGAATAATGTGCTTAGCCAATTACTGGAGAATTAATTGAAAATTGCTATTGTTGCTCCAAGCGGCGTGCCCTTTATTTGGGGTGGTGCAGAAAATATTTGGAAAGGCATGTGGCTCGCCTTAAATGAGCAAAAGGATATTACGGCCGAGCTTATTAAGCTGCCTAGCCCAGAGCATGATTTTTGGTCGATCATGCATAGCTATCAGGCCTTTGCTGAGCTAAATCTCGATCACTTTGATATGGTAATCAGCACCAAATACCCAGCTTGGATGATTTCACATCCACGGCATGTTCTATTTATGCAGCACACCTTACGTGGCCTATATGACACCTACCCCAGCCATTTAAATAAAAGCATTGAGCATATCGCCCAAAAAGCCCCTGATTTATATCGACTATTAAATACCGAATATGCTAATAGAAACACGCTGCAAGATTGCTTTGATGAATTAAAACGGTTGAAATCATTGAGTATTCTGAGCAAGGCTGACACCGCCCTGCCCAGCCCGCTATTACGCGCTATTGTGCATTTTTTTGATCGTATTGCCTTAGCCCCTGGGCAAATCATGCGTTACACCGCCATAGCCCATGAAGTGGCCAATAGAGCCGAGTATTTCCCTACGGGCATTAAGCCTGAAGTGCTCTATCACCCCAGCTCTTTAAATCAAGATGGATTTACTGCAAATAAAGAAGCCGCCATCTTTACTGCCAGCCGTTTAGATCAGCCTAAGCGCATTGATTTACTGATTAAAGCCTACATCCAATCCAGAGTAACAATCCCACTTAGAATTGCAGGCAGCGGCCCACAACAAGCCGAATTAGAAAATATCATTGCGGGCAATAAAAACATTCAGCTACTAGGACATATTAGTGAGCAACAATTGGCACAAGAATACGCCAACGCGCTATTTGTACCCTTTATTCCCTTGCATGAAGATTTTGGCCTGATCACCTATGAAGCAATGAAAGCAGGCAAAGCGGTATTAAGCTGCACCGATAGTGGCGGCGTCACCGAATTAGTTAAGCACCAAGAAAACGGCCTATTAGTCGCCCCAAGCATTCCCGCGCTTGCAAGTGCCATCCAACAACTCTGCGCAAGCCCCAATCTATGCGCCCAATTAGGGCAAGCCGCCTATAGCCGCATTCAAAGCATCAGCTGGTCACAATTAGCTAAAGAATTACTAAATATAAATAAGCAATTCCAACCCAGAATTATGGTGCTAAACACCTTTACCATCTATCCCGTGATGAGTGGCGGGCAGGCCCGACTTTATCATCTATATGCAGAGCTTTCAAAATTAGGTTTTTTTATAGAAATACTTAATTTAGATTTTAATACCAGTAAAGTACAAAGCCATTATTTAGCGGATAACTTTGTAGAAGTAAAAATACCCGTCAGCGAAGCATTTAGAATCAAGCTAAATACTGAAGAAAAACGCCTAGGAATCTCTTGCGTAGATTGGCTAGCCGCCCAGCACCCAGAATTACTCTGCGAATGGCAAGCAGAAATAAAACGCCGCGCGTCATGGGCAAGCCATATCATCTGCAGCCACCCCTACGCCTATCCTGTCATGATAAAAGCAGGCATAAAACAATGGCTTTACGAAGCCCATAATGTAGAGGCCGATCTTAAAGCACAAATCTATAAACAGCACCCAAAAGAAACCGCACAAATTAAAGAAATAGAATCTGCATGCGCCAAAGGAGCACAAGCCATTATCTGCTGCAGTAACGACGACGCATTCCGCCTAGGCGCTTTATATAGAATACCAAGCGATAAGTTTAATGTGATTGCTAATGGCGCAGACACACAAAACATTGACTACTTAAATAGTACAGACAGATCCCAAATACGCGAACAATTAGGCCTGCCTAGCAGTAACCGCATCGCACTATTTATGGGCAGCCACCACGGTCCCAATCTAGAGGCAGTAGAACAAATATTAATCAGCGCAGCAAAAGATAAATCAATTCAATATATTATTCTAGGCAGCGTAGCGGATGCTTTTAAAGAAATAAAAACACCTGCCAATGTGCGTTTCTTAGGCCAAGTTAGCCAGCAAGAAAAACAACTCTGGCTAAAAATTGCATCTATAGCATTAAACCCTATGCTAAGCGGCTCTGGATCAAACCTAAAACTAATAGAATATGCCGCAGCAGGCCTGCCAATTATTAGCACGCAATTTGGAGTGAGGGGGACGGAGTTTAAAGCTGGAGTGCATTATTTGCTAGCAGAAACTAATCAAGCAGTGGATATCTCTAATCAAACTCTTTCATTAAAAAACGAAGATATAGATACAATGACAAGCCAAGCGTATAACTATATTAAGCATAATTTTTCTTGGCAAAGCCTAGCCCAAACATATGCAAATAATTTAAAAACAAACAGCATTAAAGAGCAAAAAAACCTAAATCAGCAGGAGCTTGAGCTATTATAGACTGGAGCATTAGCTACTCATTTTCTCCAAGCTATAATAGCAATCACCGTAAAAACCACGCTACCAATACTATCTATTTTATTGGCTATCTTTATTAATGACCATCCAAGCTGGCACTTTAAAATTAACAATCATTTTATACAGCAAAATATAACTAACCATAAATAGACAGACAAAACCTAATAAAACATATGGCCTATCCCAAAAAATAACGGCGGGGATCGCAGCAAAAGAAGAAAGAGCCCACAAATATGGTGCAGTTAGTGCATTACGCTGTACCTTATACTGAGCAACATCCTCCCCTAATTGCAAACGAACAACTCGTCTATAAATAAGCGTATGTAAATGAATACCATCAGGCAAGCCTGGAGAAACACCTTTAACAAATTTACGGCGATAGATTGTAAATAAGGTTTCAAATACCGGATAAATACAGAGCAAGAATGGAAACCAAATAGACACACTAGGGTGCCTTGCCATCAACAGTACCGACAACTCCGCCACCATGAAACCCACAAAATATGCGCCACCATCCCCTAAAAAGATTAAACCTCTGGGGTAATTCCAAAGCAAAAACCCCATACAGGAACCAATCATCCCCATATTTGCAATGACTAAAAACCAATCACCCAAAGCAAATGAAACATAAGCCAAACCAGCAAAAATCATCATCGCCACAACAGCAGATAAGCCATTAAATCCATCAATAATATTAAAAGCGTTTGCTACACCAGCCACTGCAAACATAGTAAAAAATAATGAAACAACAGAAAATTGCATGATTAAATCAACATAAGGCACATCTAAACGAACAATTCCCGCACCCAATAAAAAATAACCTAATAAAGCCGCTAGCATGGTTAAACCAAGCCGCATTAAAACCCCTACTTTTTTAGTTAAATCCTCAATTAAACCACCTAAAAAAGCAGGCAAACTAGCCACAATAAGCAAAGCAAACGGTGTAAACCACTGCGTTTCTTTAATTGTCCCAGCCAATAAAACCGCCAGCATCCCCATCATGATAGAAAGCCCACCAATCCGCGGCACCGAATGAGCATGAAACTTCTGCACCCCACCCAAATCGTGGTCACCAGAGATATGGCTATGCAAGTGATCGAAACGGATCACGAGCATGGTGACAATGACGGATGTTAGGAATGCGAGGATGAGATAAAGCATGAATTTACCTAGCAGTTATTATTCAATAATACGTAAATAAGATAACTATTTCATCGAAATAACACTAAAAGTGTTCTATTGTTATTTATGATTTTTTTGATGGAATTAGTCCATAATTTATCAATGTTTCTGTGTATTGATTTATAATTTTTTTTTCATCAAACTGATCAATCATAAACTCTCTTCCAGACGTGCCCATTGTATTTCTTGCTTGCTCACCCATTTCTATCATCTGAATCATACGCTGAGCAAGTGAAGCAGAATCTTTGATTGAGCAAAACAATCCAGTTACCCCATCAATAATAACATCCTTGCAACCTACACAATTTGTTGCAATAAGCGGTTTTGCCATTGATGCAGCTTCCATCATTGTACGTGGAATTCCCTCCCGATAAGATGGCAAAACCACACAATCTGCCTGTGCAATTAATGAACGTACATCATTAGTAGTACCAAGATATTCAACAGCTCCTGACTTTACCCACACATCTATATTTTCTTTACTAATAACACTTGGGTTAGCAACACCTGTCGCACCCAACAATTGGAATATTGCATTGGGATATTTGTTTTTTACAATACGCGCAGCCTCAACATACTCGCCAATACCTTTATCCCAAAGCATTCTGGCAATTAATAAAAATCGCAAATTATTATCGCTATTAAGATGAGCTCTTGGAGTGAAATATTGAGTATCAATTCCTTCACCATGCAGCAATTTCGCACGATCCTTTTCTACTAACTGATAGTTCAAAAAAATATTTAAATCATCATTATTTAGAAACCAGATTTCTTTTGGATTTTTAAACGCGAATTTATATAATAGCCTTGCAATCTTAGCAACTAAATTGTTATTAATAAACGTATAACCAAGCCCTGTTGTAATTGCAAGGGAAGGAATATTTAAAAAACCAGAAGCAATTGAGCCATAAATATTAGGTTTAATTGTATAGTTAATAACAAAATCTGGCTTAACTCGTCTATAAACACTAATTATCCTTAATAATAATTTAAAGTCACTAAAGGGGTTAACACCTTGAGCTGACATGGCCAAATCATAAACGGTACAGCCCATATCAATTAGCTTTTCTGACGAATCATCTTGGGGGGCCAAAACAATAACCTCAATCCCTAGACTCAACAATTGGACTACTAAATTAAACCTAAAGTTATAAATAGACCAAGCAGTATTTGCACACAAAATAATTTTCATTTACTGCACCTTAATTACTTTCTTGATCTAAAAACTGATTTATAGAAATGAAATAAAATAGCAAAAAAATTTATTATATTTTTATTCAAAATAAACTCTCTTACTGACAAACCCGTGGCTTCAGCATAACCAAGTAGCCTTCTTTGCGTTGCCGCACTATGAATTCTATATGCAAGCAAAATATCAGGCATATTATCCCATTTAATACCTTTCCTATGCAAACGAAGCCACAAATCATAATCTTCAGAATTAAAACCCGAGTTATAGCCTCTCGCTGCAATAAACAAACTTCGTTTTGCCATTACTGAACCATGAACAAATGGGTTCAAAAATGGTAATTTTTTATTAATATCCCTTCCTTTAGGTAGTACTCTTTTCCCAATATTATGCCCAAATTCATTTATCAAATTGATATCACAACCAACAAAATCTAAGTCTTTATTTTTCAAATAATCATATTGCTTTTGTAATCGATCTAAATATGAAACATCATCAGTGTCCATCCTAGCAATCAGATCAGCTTTAGTATGAGACAATGCAACATTTAAAGAAAAAGCCAATTGACCAATAGGAACAGAAATTAATTTTATACGTTGTTCCGCTTTATATTTCTCTAACAAAAAATTGTAATTTTCCTCAACACCATCGCCATTAACTACTAATATTATTTCGATTTCTTTCATTGTTTGATTAATAATACTTTCAATTGCATCACTAGTGTACTCATCTATTTTATTTAAGCACATCAAAACACTTACTAAAGGCTTATCCATTGTACAGACTCAACGTTATAAATATATTTTAATCAATAATTGTCCAGTTATTTGGATAAATATTGGAAACAGAAAATCTATTTGATGCAATCCAATGACGTGGTGCAATCACCATTTGCTCATTAGTTTCTGCTAACCAAGCCCCCCACCAACTAAAAGAGCTGTTTGCAATGATATTATGCTTACACTGTGACATTAAAAACATATCTAAGTGGCTATCTCTTCCTGAGTTTGAATCTACAAAGAAAAAACCATCATAACTTGAAAATAACTCTCTTGCCCAATCTAAATCATCACTAAAAACAAAGAAATTTGGATTGTCTACATTACCCTCAATTAACTCTATCGCCTTTTTATAGTATGAAAAACCTAAAACCCCATGGAATTTAGCTACTTTTGGATCAAGATAGTCACCTCTTCGAATATGTATCGACACTGAATTGCTACTATTTATCAATTTTAAAAAAGACAAGCACTCAGGTTTTATCTGATCATCCCACTTAAATTTTTCTTTAATTTCATTTTTAAAATCTTGGAAAAAATTTTCAGACTGGAAATATCCTTCTACATATGTTCCATCAGGAACGCAAAGATATTCCCGTTTAAAAACATCCAAATACTGCCTTTTATATGGCCATGAAACTAGAGTAAAAGGCCATCTAGATAAAATCGATCTGACCAATGCTTTATTACGAAAACCTAATAACTCTACAACCTGTTTTTTTGATGAAAAATCAAGCCCAATATCAAAAATCCTTTCTAATTCCATCCCTTGATGTATGTTCTTACCTTTGTATTCTTCACAATCAAAAAGTATAGAGCACCCTGTACGTAATGCCAATGCATAAGCATAGGCATACTGAAACATTTGATTGCCCAACCCGCCATTTATTTTAATAATAACCAAGACAGCCTCAATAGTGAATAATAAATACAATTATCAGAACTAATTCAACCAGAAATAAAATCTTGATATGCCTTATTTATCCCTAAATTAAATTCAGTTTTATACGCCCATCCAAGATGCTCTAGTTTACTCACATCCTGTAATTTACGCATCGTGCCATCGGGCTTACTCGCATCAAATACCAGTTCGCCTTTAAATCCTACCACTTTGCAAATCGTGCTCGCTAATTCACGAATAGTCATATCTGCACCTGTGCCAATATTGATCAGCGGCGGGTGTTGATCATTTAATTGTTTTTTATATTCAGCATCAGACAAACTCAGTAAATACACACAGGCCTCTGCCATATCCTCGCAATAAAGAAATTCACGGCGAGGAGTACCACTGCCCCATACCATCATTTCTTTTGCGCCACTTGCTTTAGCTTCGTGTGCTTTGCGAATCAGCGCTGGAATCACATGGCTATTTTCAGGATGATAATTATCACCCGGGCCATAAAGATTAGTTGGCATCACCGCTAGGTATTGCGTGCCATATTGGCGGTTATAACTCCAGCACATTTCAATGCCAGCAATTTTAGCTAGAGCATAGGGCTGATTAGTTTGTTCTAATGGGCCAGTTAAGAGATATTCTTCTTTAATTGGCTGAGGGCAATCTTTTGGGTAAATACAGCTGGAACCTAAAAACATCAAACGATTTATACCATACTGACAAGCAGCATGAATCACATTATTTTGTATCATTAAATTCTGATAAATAAAATCACCACGATAAACATTATTTGCATGAATACCGCCAACTTTTGCTGCCGCTAAAAATACGAAATCTGGTTTTTCTGCTGCAAAAAAAACATCTACAGCGGCTTGATTTGTAAGATCTAATTCTGCGTGGCTGCGAGTTACAATATTTGTGAGCCCTAATTTATTTAGCTCACGCACAATCGCAGAACCCACCATGCCACGATGGCCAGCAATGTAGATTTTATGTTCAGGCAGAATATAGGACATTTTATTTATTCAATTTAATAGAGGAAGAAACCGGGCACAATGTGCCCGGATTGATATTACTGTTCAGTTGATACTGCTACGGCATAGCCATGCGTTTTAAGCAGGGCATGCTGGCGTGCCTGTACTAAATCATGAGCTACCATTTCTTGCACTAATTCGGGCAAGGTGGTTTCTGGTACCCAGCCTAATTTCACTTTGGCTTTTGTTGGATCGCCCAATAATGTTTCAACTTCGGCAGGGCGGAAATAGCGTGGATCAACTTGCATAATCACATCGCCCTCTTTTAATGCAGGTGCTTTATCGCCTTTAATTTTAGTAACGATGGCTTTTTCATCGACACCTACGCCCTCAAATTTAAGCGATATACCTAATTCACTGGCTGACATGCGAATAAAATCACGCACGCTATATTGCACGCCAGTGGCAATCACAAAATCATCCGCCACTTCTTGTTGCAACATCATCCATTGCATTTTTACATAATCACGTGCATGGCCCCAATCACGCAGGGAGTCAATATTGCCCATAAACAGGCACTTTTCTAAACCTTGAGAGATATTTGCTAAACCACGAGTAATTTTGCGCGTAACAAAGGTTTCACCACGGCGCGGGCTTTCGTGATTAAACAAAATGCCATTACATGCATACATACCATAGGCTTCGCGGTAATTCACCACAATCCAATAGGCATACATTTTTGCCACGGCATAGGGGCTGCGCGGGTGAAATGGCGTGGTTTCTTTTTGCGGAATCTCTTGCACCAAGCCATATAGCTCAGAGGTGGATGCTTGATAAAAACGCGTTTTCTTTTCTAAGCCTAAAAAGCGAATCGCTTCTAATAAACGCAGCGTGCCCATTGCATCGACATCAGCCGTATATTCGGGCGATTCAAAGCTGACCGCCACATGCGATTGCGCACCAAGGTTATAAACCTCATCCGGCTGCACTTCTTTTAGAATGCGGGTTAAATTAGATGAATCGCTTAAATCACCGTAGTGTAATTTAAATTTACTATTCTCAATATGCGGATCTTGGTAAATATGATCAACGCGTTGAGTATTAAATGATGAAGCACGGCGCTTAATACCATGCACTTCATAGCCTTTTGCTAAAAGAAATTCAGCAAGATAAGAACCATCTTGCCCGGTGACCCCTGTAATTAGTGCTATTTTTTTCAATTCAATGGTACCTTATTTGTATTTTTCATAAAAACATACATCGTAAGCACTGCAAATATGTTATAAAAAATAAGAGCTAAAAATAATTCATCAATCTGATATCTCATCGCATCGGAATAATATAAAACAAAAACATTAGCTATTAGCAGAATTATTTGAAATAAATATGATCTAAACGCATTAAAATAAGTTGAAATAACATCTTTAAGCAAACCAGTAAAACAAAAAGCTGTTAAAAAAAACAGGTCCCCAGGATACTGGACATCCGCGCCTAAATAAAATTTAACGAAATATGGCAAAATACAGTATGCCAATAAAAAAACAATAGACGATGAGAATATAAAAAACATCATATTATTTTTAACCTTACCTTTATATCTGGAAAAGTACCCCCATAATATAGGTGCAATGCTGCCATACAACGCCACTGGCACCATTAAAAACCTAAAAAAAACGGCAAAAACACCATATACCGCAATTGTGTTATATTTACATAATATATATATTATTCCAAATGACACTACAGTGTTCAACAATTGAATACTAACAAATTTCGAATTTTCACCCAGACCTTGAAATACTGCATGCATTAAATTTTTTCTTGTTAATTTCACGTCCACGATATTTTTGTACTTAAAGATAGAAAAAATAGTCCATGAAATCTTGAATAGACACACACAAAAAAATACAACATATATTCCATATGAAAAATACAAAAGAAAACAAGCAAATAATAACCCTGCAATATTTGATATAAAATCAAAAAAACGACCAAACAAATAATTATCATTTAAGTCATCATAAACTTGAAAACAACTTCCAACAAGGCTAATCGAAACAATTGAAAATGAAATGGGTACTAGAATTGAAGGATATAAGACTTTCCCAAAAAACAACCAGACTATACATATAGTAGCAACGGCAATTGCACTAAAAAAAAATGACGTTATCAGTGCTGATGACAATACGTCATTTGACTTCAACCCATCTAATAAAACTCCATTTCTAAATGAAGGTGTTACCCCAGACTCTAGTAAACTAATAAATGACAACAATCCTATTAATGTTTGGAAAATACCAAATTCATTTATGCTGACATGCCTATGTAACACAGCATAAAAGGCCAGAGGCATGATTAGCCCCATTATTTTCATCAGCGGGATCAAAACTACATTTTTTTTAATCATTGTCTACAGCCAATCTATCTAACAAAGCGGAATTAATTTTTGCATAATTTGTATAGCTGTGATTCTTTCTAATATACTCAAAACCAGCTTTTCCCATTTCAACTCTGACATCTCTATTTCTGATCAAATATAATAAGTTTTCTTGCAGCTCTTGAAGACTAGTATAGACAAATCCACCACTAAACTCAGGTACAGATCCTACCTTTTTACTAAGAAAAGGCACCGAAAACCTCATTGCATCCAAAATCACCATAGGCTGACATTCTGTTTCTGAAGTAGAAACAAAAACATCAGCTTTCACATATGCTTTCTCAATTTGCTCGTCAGTATCACCGCTATAAGTAACAATGTTAATGTTTCTTTTATTAAAATCTATTTCATTTTTTTTGATTAATTTTATTAAACTCGCATAATAGCTTGAATGCAAATTGCCATACATTCTAAGTGAAATATTTTCAAATCTTCTATCTAATAACGCTTTAATTAAAAACTTCTCATTCTTCAAGCGACTGAAGGCACCGATACACAAAATTTCTATTTGTTTAGAATATTCTTTATTCTCATTAATATATGGCACTACTGGATTTCTAATCACCCATTTAGAAACGTGCTGTGGCATGACTAGTGCGTCATAAAACCTATCGAAATCTTTAATGTCCGAGAGATATATCACATCATTTACTTTAGAATATATATTCTTTATTTCATTTTTTTTGTATAACGTCCATGAAATCGAATGGACCAATGACTTGAAATCAAACCATGTATTGACAGATATTCCGTGACTAACAAGAACTATTTTCCCTCTAAAATTATTTAAACGAGGGATTAACCCTGTATTCCAAGTTTGCCAACAATACGAAAAAATCACATCAAAGCAATTTGTCTCTACCATATTTATGTATTTTTCAATTTCACCCACTATTGGCTTTATAATACTTCCAGATCCTTTTATATTAAAATACATGATATTAATTCCATTCAAACACTTACCTTCCATACAATTACCAGCCGTGTAAACACAAACCTCATGGCCTAAGGAAATAAGAAACTTTGCATGTACATACGCAGCATGAGCCACTCCATTTCTCTCAGGGTGAAATGTAAATACAGATATTAGAATTTTCATAAATACCTACTGATTATATTTTTTGCCATAGCATGGTGTATGTGACATTTTTTTTTGATGCTTATCTGTCTTCAAATATATCAAGACTAAATACATCCAAAATTGAGGGTAAATTAAAAGTTCTAAAAACATACTAGCAACAACCAAGGAAAACAAATACGAAATTCCCGATTTAGCATTCACACTTCTCATCAAATAAAAAACAAACACAAGAGCATACAAAATAAAGAATACATACCCAAAACTTAATCCACCTTCCAGTAATAAATTATGAGTTGATAATAAACTTCTTTCAACATTTACAAGGCTATCACCAATACCAAAAGGACTTTGTAATACCTTATCTAGGCCATTTTGATAGATACTCATTCTTTCATTAGTTGAACCTTGAGCATTCGATGAACGCCCCCCCATTGTAAGTAACAGACCAACAGATGAAAAAATAATAACTATCGCTAACTTTTTAAAAAGACTTTTACTTTTACTTTCAAAAAAAATATATGAAACAATAAAAACTAGTAAACCTAAAATTGCACCTCTTGACAGCGTCAAAAAAAATATAAGCAAAACCAGTACTAAACAAACAGCGGTGCTTTTCTTCCTTATCACACCGTCAATCAGCCACCCACTAGCTACACATAAACCAGGAAGCATAGCAAAGGCAAAATAATTCGGATCACCTAAAAAGGATGAAACACGAAACATTGGAAACCCGAGCAGCACATAAAATGAATCCGCATCATCAAAGCGTAAATATGTTGGGTAATCAACTCCCATCTTTGGATCTAGCCCTAGATATAAAAAGACAATCTGCATAAACCCAAACATTGCGCAAATAACACTAGAAAAGAAAAATAATTTATATACATCTTCTTTAGTAAAAAAATTATTGATTACAGCCAAATAAAACATAGAAAATAAAACATACCCCCTTAAAAACTGTAATGGAAAGCTTTTATTAGTTAGGCTATCAAAAAAAACAAAAGAAAATATAATACACAACAACACAAAAAAAGATACTACTACAAAATAAAAGCTAAATTTAACCTTAATTTTCCTAAAATAAATCAGAAACATCAGAATACAGAAAGAAAATATGGCATTGTAAATAGATACTTTACTATCAAGACCTATCATTAGCTGAGAAAAATTTATCCCAGTAAAAAGAAAGCCAAGAATCAAAAACGACATCGATAAATACATGCCTCACGCCTTAAGTTCTAAAAAATGTTAGTATCCAAACAAATAATTATTAATTCCTAATTGATCTTTATCAGACAAAATATAGTTAAGATCTGGCCATTTAATCTTAATGCTCTCTTCATTCCAAGCAACAACCATTTCTAAATCTTTAAACCAATAATCCGTAGTTTTATATAAAAACTCCGCTACTTCTGATACCACTACAAAACCATGAGCAAAGCCTTCGGGGATCCATAGCTGGCGTTTATTCTCTTCACTAAGTGTTACCCCCACCCATTGCCCGAAAGTTGAGGACGATTTACGGATATCTACGGCTACATCAAAGACTTCACCCAAGGTGCAGCGCACTAATTTCCCTTGAGGGTGCGGTGGTAATTGATAGTGCAAACCGCGTAATACACCTTTTACAGAACGGGAATGGTTATCCTGCACAAATTCAACTTTCCGGCCAATTGCGGCTTCAAATTTGGCGTGGTTAAAGCTTTCATAAAAGAAACCGCGCTCGTCTCCAAATACCTGCGGTTCAATTATTTTTACATCGCTAATTGCGGTATCAATGATTTTCATATTGCACTTTTTAAGCAAGGTGGATTTAAATCCACCTTGCTATTCCCCTAATCAAGAATAATTTTCTATATTCAATGTGGTACTACGTAATCGCGGCCGCTAGTAAACCACGCTTGCCACAAAGAATCATCAGAATGTTTTGTCTTTTAGCATGTTTAATAAGTACTGCCCATAAGCATTTTTCTTTAAGGGTTGGGCTAGTTTCTCTATCTGTGCAGCATCAATCCAGCCTGATCGGTAGGCAATTTCTTCCGGGCAGCACACTTTTAAGCCTTGGCGAGATTCGATGGTTTGGATGAATTGGCTGGCTTCCAGCATAGACTCATGAGTACCCGTATCCAACCATGCGTAGCCACGGCCCATGGTTTGTACGTCTAGCTCGCCCATGGCGAGGTAGGCGGCGTTTACGTCGGTGATTTCTAGCTCGCCGCGCGGGGATGGCTTGATGGCCTTGGCAATTTCTACCACACGGTTGTCGTAGAAATAGAGGCCGGTTACGGCGTAGTTTGATTTCGGCTGTGCTGGTTTTTCTTCTAGGCTAACGGCTTTGCCCTGCTCATCAAACTCTACTACACCATAGCGCTCTGGGTCGGTAACGCGGTAGGCAAAAACGCTGGCTCCGCTGGTTTTGGCCGATGCTTCTTGCAGCAATCCGGCAAAATCGTGGCCGTAATAGATATTGTCGCCCAGTACTAAGGCGCAATTGTCTTTGCCAATAAACTCTTCGCCAATGATAAAGGCTTGGGCAAGGCCATCTGGGCTGGCTTGCACGGCGTATTTCAGATTAATACCCCACTGGCTACCATCGCCCAGTAATTGCTCAAAGCGCGGGGTATCTTGCGGGGTGGAGATAATCAAAATATCTTTAATGCCCGCCAGCAGCAAAGTACAGAGCGGGTAATAAATCATGGGCTTATCGTAGATAGGCAGCAGTTGTTTGCTGACGGCCAGCGTGGCGGGGTAGAGACGTGTACCGCTGCCGCCGGCAAGGATAATGCCTTTGCGACTTGTTGCTGGTGAATTAGAAGTGCTCATCTTGATTATCCTTATCTGCTGGGTAGTAGCCCAACCCTATCAACGTAAGTAAATGATTTTAGTAGGGCGGGAGCAACCCGCGAGTAATGCTGAAAAATACGCGGGTTGCTCCCGCCTTACGCTTTGCTATTAAAAGGTTCGATAAAGAAATCCAGCATAAATTGATAGGCATTGCTATCAATCAAGCGATAAATCACCCGCGTATCCAAATTTAAATAGTCATGCACAATTCTATTTCTTAAGTCAATCGCCCTTTGCCAAGCTTGCAGCTCGTCCATGCTTAGCTTTCCTGCTTGCTGCAGCAGTGCAAAGCAATCATAAGCACTCACTGGCACGGCTTGGCCCAATGCTTTTAGGCTGTGTTTGGCCTTGCCGATGCTGTTTTCTGCGATCACTTGCAAAGCATGCACTGCGCCGGAAAACTCCAATGCCGTAAGGCTGCCCTGTTGCTGCAAGCGCTCTTTGGCTTCTAGTAGGATTAAAGCTTGCCTTGCCGCATGCGCGGCTGTTTCAGCTTGATATTCGTCCAGCTGCATCTTGCTTTTCCCAATGAAACATTTCTAACTCGCGCCATGTTCTGTTTAAAAAATGGCTCCAAGCTAACGTGTTATCGCCTTTTAGCAAAAGACCTGTATTGGCTATTTGCTCCCGCATGGTAAGGCCTGCTTGGGCGATATCAATCAAATCAATTTGCTCTGGATGAAGCTGCATCGCTGCGGCTAATTGCACTTGCAAATCACCCAATTGCTCATAGCGCTTTATAGGATCAAGCCCATATTCAAATGCTAGGGCGATATCCCAATCACTACTGGCACTCGCTCGCCCATCCACTTGGCTGCCCACTAATACAGCAAAACTCACTTTGGGTATTGAGCTAGCGCAGCTTGTAACAGCGGTATTTGCATTACCTTTCCAACAAAGTCATCACCTGTTTTACACCCTCTTGCCAATCTGGCAAACAAAGGCCAAAGGTAACTTGTAGCTTTTCCGTGCTCAGCCTAGAGTTTGCAGGGCGCGGCGCGGGGAGTGGGTAGGCGCTGGTGGGGATAGGCAGAATGTTTTCTGCCTTAATCTGCGCCCCTGCCACTTTAGCCAACTCAACGATTCGTTCTGCATAACCATGCCAAGTGGTGGTACCACCAGCCACTAGATGATAGGTTCCATATAAGTTTGCTTGTGTTGAGTTGGAAGTGTCTGCATCCCTAATCAACACTTGCCGGATTGCATGGGCAGTCACATCCGCCAATAGGCTGGCTGCGGTAGGCGCGCCATATTGATCGGCGATAATCTTAAGTTCTTCACGCTCACTCGCCAAACGCAAGATGGTTTTTAAAAAATTACCCCCATGCGCGCCAAATACCCAACTGGTTCTAAAAATAAGATGCCTAGGATTGGCGCTGGCAATCGCTAGCTCACCAGCTAATTTGGTTTTGCCGTATACAGACTGTGGATTAGGCGTGTCGTCCTCGCTATACCAGCCGTCTTTTTTACCATCAAATACATAATCGGTAGAGTAATGCACCAGCAGAGCGCCAAGCTTGGCGGCTTCCTCTGCAAAAATTTGTGAGGCGATGGTATTGATGGCGTAAGCAAGCTCTGGCTCGCTTTCGGCTTTATCCACGGCAGTATGCGCGGCAGGGTTCACAATGACTTGCGGCTGCACTTTGGCAATCAGCGCGCGAATCGCCTCTGGGTTGCTTAAATCACAATCATGCCTATCCACCGCGATCACTTCACCCAGTACCGCAAGGCTGCGCTGTAGCTCAAAGCCGAGTTGGCCGTTTTTACCGGTCAACAAAATACGAATACCTTGCTTCATTTTGCCCTACTCTCACTCGCCAATACAGCTTGCAAGCTGGTTTCTAATTGAGTAAATGCGCCGATATAAGCATCTACTTTACCTAGCAAAGCCGATACTTCTCGCTCATCATAAACATGGCTAGATAAATTACGCATTTCTATCATATCTAACCAAAGTGGCTCATCTTGAATTAAGCCTTGCGCAAAAGCATCTTTAAAAATAGCGCGAGGATTTTTACTATCAATTCCCACAAAATCTAAATAGCGCTTAAGTGCTTTCCAAGACATTTCAAATGTAAACTCGAAACGCTGTACATTAATATCTAAAACCACATCACCAAAGCCCTCTTGGCGCAAGGCAATCGCTTCTTGTTGAACTAAACGTAAGCGGCGCAATGCCCTTGAAAAATACAACAAGCCATCTTCTGCTCGTAATTGCTTGCTTGCGCTAAATAACACCCGGCCTGTTTCTTTTACTCTTTGCACAAAACGCAGCTCTGCATGCGCAATATTTGCAACGTCAATCTTAATTAAGGTTGGGATTAAATCTACTTCCGCACGAATAATGGCCATGCTTTCAGAGCTGGCATTTGCATCGTCAAAGGCAAAATCATAATCACTAACCGTGGATGCCTCACCATTGGCGCGCGAGCCAAACAACCAAATCCGAGTTGGGTTCAAATGGCGCAGGATAATAGCAACCACCGCATCAATCAGTTTTTTATCTAGAATTGCCGTCACATCAGCCATTTTTATGCCCCGTAATGCTGATTTACCCAGTTCTGATAAGCCCCAGATGTTACATTTTGTACCCAATCCTGATGCGTTAGATACCAATCAACCGTTTTTGCAATCCCCGTTTCAAAGGTTTCAGCAGGCTTCCAGCCCAATTCTCGCTCTAGCTTGCTTGCATCAATAGCGTAGCGTTTATCGTGGCCAGGACGATCCGTTACGTAGGTAATTTGCTCTGCGTAAGCCTTACCATCCACTTTGGGGCGGCGCTCGTCAAGGATTTGGCAAATGGTATGCACCACATCCAGATTCGGCTTTTCATTCCAGCCGCCTACGTTGTAGGTTTCTCCAACGATACCTGCTTCAAGCACTCGACGAATCGCACTGCAATGGTCGGTTACATACAGCCAATCGCGGATTTGCTGACCATCGCCATAAATCGGCAAAGCCTTGCCTGCTAGAGCGTTCAAAATCACCAGCGGAATTAACTTTTCTGGGAAATGATATGGGCCGTAATTATTCGAACAATTAGTCGTCAGTACCGGCAGACCATAGGTGTGGTGCCAAGCGCGAACCAGATGGTCGGATGCCGCTTTAGATGCGGAATATGGGCTATTTGGCTCGTAAGTCTTAGTTTCAGTAAAAGCAGGATCGTCGCTCGCTAAAGAGCCATAGACTTCATCGGTCGATACATGCAAAAAGCGAAATGCCGCTTTTGTCTCACCAGCTAATTCATTCCAATAGCCACGCACACTTTCCAGCAAATTAAAGGTGCCAACTACATTGGTTTGAATAAACTCACCCGGCCCACTGATAGATCTATCAACGTGCGATTCAGCCGCAAAGTTAATCACTGCACGCGGTTGATATTTAGCCAGTAGTTCGCCAATCACCGTTTTATCGCCAATATCCGCACGCACAAAGGTATGCCGCATATCGTCTTTTAAGGATGCCAAGGTATCCAGATTGCCAGCGTAAGTCAGCTTATCTACATTGATTACCGGCTCATCGCTCTGTGCCAACCAATCCAAAACAAAATTACCGCCAATAAAACCAGCACCACCAGTAACTAAAATCATGCTATGCCCTTCCAAGCTTTTTTTAATAAATCCAAGCGCTGTTTTTGCTCTGGATTTGTACCCATTTTATTAAATGCTTCTAAAATAAAGCTCGCCAAAATTGCTAGGAAAAAACCACCAAACAGAGCGAGTAAAACTAAGATGGCACGTTTAGGCTTAGATTTTCTTTCTGGCTCAATTGCTGCGTCCAATACCTGAATATTGGCACCGTCTTTGGCTTCGTCTAATTTCGCAATTTCATATTGCTTGGACATCAACTCAAATAGCGTTTCTTGGTATTTCACATCGCGCACTTTGCGGATGTACTCAAGGCCAATTCCTGGTGCTTTGGTTTTGGCCAGTAGTACATCTTCATTAGCATCGCCGCCCTTGCCCATATCCGCCAACTGGGTTTGCAAACTATCTAGCTCCGCCTTGGCCCTTTGCAACTCTGGATTGCTTTCGGTCGCAAAATTACGCATGGCATTGATTTGCACCTGCTTAGCCGATACTTTGGCGCGTAAAGCCCCCAAAGCTTCTATAGCCATCTTACCCTGTGCATCTAGCTGTAAAACACCGGTTTTTTCCTGCTCTTGCTTTAATGCCACCTCGGCATTCGCCAGCTCTTTTTTAGCACCAAGTAGTTGGCCTTCAAAAAACTGCCGACGCTGCGCCGCTTCCGTCACCGCCATTACTTTGCTTAAATTACGTAGCTCTTCTACATAAGCATTGGCAATTGCAGCGGCTAGTTTTGGATCTTTATCTTCAACCGCAATCGAGATCAGGCCATCTTTACCCGTAGCAATTTTGCTACTGCCTTCCAGTGCAGCCAGCGTATCGCCAATGGTTTTGGCTTCATATACCGTTTGTAATTTAAACCGCTCTACCAACTTTTCTTCCAAACGGCGGCTTTGCATCATGGCGATATAAATATCATTCGGGCTTTTCATGCCCAAAGCAGCGCCAGCGCCCCCCAAGCCACCAAGCTGCGCCAGCATGGCCGATGCACTGGATTGCTGTTGCTGCGGTGGCAAGATGGTGGTTTTAGCTTCAAAAATAGGCGTAGCAAGCAGGCCATAAATCACCGCCAGCACGGCAAATAGCACCGGCAAGCCAAAAATCAATTTCTTGTGTTTTGCCAGCACAATAAGTAAATCGATCAGACTAATTTCATCATCCTGATCGTTTTCCTGAACCACAGTTTTATTTTCCATAAGCTTCTTGTTAGTTTTGTAGGGCGGGTAAAACCCGCCGCTTTGGATGAGTTAAATCTGGCGGCTTGTGTACCCGCCCTACAAGGATTTATTAATTACCAAGCACCTTAATGCCCGCTAAACCCGTGCCAAAGTTAGCCAAGATTTGTGTCCAGTCCAACGCATTTCTCATAAAGCCAGTGCGATCAAACTTCTCTGGCACCACGATCACATCGCCAGGCAAGGAAGGCGTACTCTTAAATGAGCGGGACAACATACCAAATTGCTTGGCACTCACCACCGAGCCATCGGCACGCACCACAAATACGCTATCGCTATCGGCACTTTCTGTTGGGCCACCTGCCAGCGCTAGGTAATCACCCACATTGCGGCTCTTGCTAAAGATAAACGCATTATTACGGCTAAATACTGAACCCATCACCGCTACGGTGGCAGAACGGGCAGGAATAAACACGCGGTCGCCATCTTCTAGCGCCACTTCAGGAATATCCCCCAGCTTGCTACTGTCTGGGCTAAGGCCCAGCACCACACGGCCATCGGCCTTGGTGGTACGGATTTTTTGCGCCAGTAGTTTTTGCTGCTCAGCCTGAATCGTTGCCGCCTGTGCCCCTTGCGCATTTAAGGCATTTTGTGCTTGCTGCCCAGCCGATGTTTGCGCATTGCGCTCTACATAATCGGCCAGTCGTTCCAGCTCATCCTGCTGCTTTTTACGCACTTCATCGCGAGAGAACTCTGCCCCATAGAGGTAGGCGCTTGATGTTAAGCCGCCGATACGATCAATCAAGGTCGCCAGTGTTTCGCCTTCACTCACCTGATAAATACCCGGCGTACCCACTTCACCTTCGATATGCACAAAACGTGTTTTTTGCTGAGTCGAGACGCGAATATCCGTTTTAGAGAAGATATGAATAATATCGCCCTTAGCCAGCAGCTTATCTTGGCTAGCATCGTGCTTTAGCACCACCGCACCCAAATTAAATGGCATTAAGGTAGTGGTGCTATCCAGCTCATTGGTGCGCTCAATCGCCGCATAGCCCCAGTTAATTTCTTGCTGATTACCACGCAAAGCACCTAATAATGTGCGATCTACTTTGCGCTTGGTACTCAGTGCTGGGTTAGCCCCATTAAGCGAGCTTTGTTGCTGTTTTAGCAACTCTTCCTGATCAGCTTCTTCTTGCAAATCTTTGCTGCTTGCGGTGCGATCCTGGTATTTATTTTCCCAAAAGCGCGGGGCAATCAGCATATCTTTGCTGCTGATTAAATCACTCACCTTCATGCCCTCAAACCAAGGCATGCGTACCGACTGGGCCACATTGCCGCGTAGTGACACCATATTCTCAACTTTCTGGCTTAAACCATAAAGCTGCACCACATCGCCACCGCGCACCACAAAACCGCTGGCTTTAGCCAGCTCAACCGATTCCACCTTGCGGGATTTTTGCGCAACCACGCGTTCAATCGACACTTTGCCATCTTGGGCAAAATTACCCGCGCCACCGGCCCAGTTAATTAAATCTTGCAGGTTTTCACCCGCTTTCACTTCATAGATTGCTGGCACTTTCACGCTACCAGAAATCGCCGCCTGCCCACCTACTGGCGGCACATACACCACGTCGCCGCCTTGCAGCATCAGATCATGGCTTTTATCGCCTTTAAGCAGTAAGTCATACAAGTCAAACTCATTCACCACCTTGCCGGCACGTTTTACTTGAATTTTACGCAAGCTACCATTGGCCGAAGGGCCGCCAGCCGCAAACAAGGCGTTTACTACGGTAGAAAGCGAACCCAAGCTATAACTACCAGGATTTTGCGCAAAACCCACCACAAACACCTGCACGCTTTTTAACTGGCCCATGGTAACGGCCAAATCAAAATTACGATAAACCTTGCCCACTTCACGGCTTAAGTGCTGTTTTAAAGCGCCAAATGGAATCCCTACCACGTTGACATTGCCAACACGGGGAATAAACACCGCACCAGAACGATCCACTTTTAGCTGTAAATCTGCATCCAGCTGCCCCCAAATACGTAGCGAAAAATTGTCCCCCACACCAATCAAGTAATCCGCAGAAACCGGTGCAGCCTCAAATGGGGAATAGGCCGCTTGCTGCGCCTGAAATATTTGCTGACCAAAAATCGGTAGCGGCAAATTACTGCTGCTACAGAGGTACTTTTGGAAATCATTCAAAGGTGTCGCGGGTAATTTATATTTGCTATTACGATCCACTGCCACCTTGCCACTGACATCATCACAAGATACTGGCGCCATAGGAGTTTGCAATTGAGGCGCAGTATTTCTGCTTTGCTGGCTGGTCTGCCCCTGCTGCTGCAAACCCTGTTGTGGGTAAGGATTGCCCGGCTGTTGCAGCAAAGCGCCTTGACTCATTGTCTGAGCATCATCAGGAATATTTTGGCAATCACCCACTCCTGATAAGCACGTTGCAGACCACGCAGGCCCAGCTAGTAGCAAGGAAAGAGAAATAGCAGCAGAGCTTTTGGATAATTTCATTGTCATTAAGATCTTATGAAAGGCAGAGGGCGTAAAAAATCAAGCGGGGAGACTATAACAAGCCAATGTGGCGGAGGGAAGCCACCCTGGATTAAAACCAATTCATTTGGAATATCTAAACACCAAACACTAGCGTTATAAAAAGAGCCTGTTTAGTACCTAGCCATAGCCACATCAACCTCTTCTGCCCAGCGCGCAATACCGCCATGCAAATTAATAACATTCGCAAAACCTTGGCGCTCAAGAAAAGAAGCAACTTGATAACTACGCATACCATGATGACAAATCACCACAATCGTGGCTTCTTCATCCAGCTCGCTAAAGCGGCTAGGAATAGTATTCATGGGTACTAATTGGCTGCCATCAATATGGCAAATCTCATACTCCGCCACTTCACGCACATCCAATAACAGCGGATTTGGCCGAGTGGTATCGCTTAGCCATTGGGATAATTCAAGCGGGTTAATCTGTTGCATATAAGCCCTTTATATAAATAACGCGGCCAATCAGGCCGCGCTATTTTCAATTTATTAAAATGCAAATGCCGTTTTTTCTACAGCATTTTTTAAGCGCGGCAAATTATATTCAAACAGCTTATTTTCACTAAAACTGCCTTTTTCCACACAGCTAAACAATGTTGCCGACATAATTGGCAATTCGCCTACCACTGCAATCAAACGCCCACCCACCGCCAACTGATCTTTCAAGCTGGCAGGAACTTCAGCTAAAGAGCCCGTCACGATAATTGCATTAAATGGGCCTTGCTTTTGCGCTGCGGCCAGTGCATCGCCTTGAGTCACCGTGGCATTAATAATACCGGCAGTCGCCAAATTGGCGCGGGCAACATCAACCAGAGCCGCATCAATCTCTACACCATACACATGCGCCACCAAGCCTGCCGCTAGCGCCATCAAATAGCCAGTACCTGCGCCAACAACTAATACCTTATCTGTAATTTGCGGATCGATATCCTGCAATAGCTTAGCTTCCATTTTGGGGGCCAGCATTTGCGAGCCATTCGCCAGCGGCAGCTCGATATCCACAAAGGCCAGCTCTTTTTTATCCGCGGGCACAAACTCTTCGCGCTTAACCGCTAATACACGGTTGAGCACCTTTTGATCCAGCACATCCCATGGGCGAATTTGCTGCTCAACTAATAAATAACGTGCGTTTTCCCAATCCATTTTTATCACCTCAAAGCGAGCCGAGATCAAACCCAGCGTTTGAAAATTTTCGCAATTATCCCACAGACCAAGCTCAGTGTGGCTAATGCACCGTAGATTGCTCGCTAGAAGAGCAAGGATGAGTAACGGATGCTACGCACCAAGGCATTTCGTCCACGAAAAACACTAACTGCACGAAAAAAGCCAAGAACACACATGGGCTTGACTGACGACCTTATCTTTATTTCTGATGAACGACTAAGCTCAGTTGATTGACTCGTCATTCCCACGAAAGCGGGAATCCAGTCCTGCAGCGCTCAAAATTTCTGGATCCCCGCCCCCCCTCGGGGATGACGCCCACTCCCCAGCTCTCCCTGATAAAAATCATCTCACTCCATCTTAAATTTGCGGTTTACTCCATTTTTATATACCTTCACTACTTTATCGCTAGGGGTTCTGCACCAATCATCGGTGTGGATGAGAATTACCCTCTGAACCTGATTCGGTTAATACCGGCGTAGGGAAGCGAGCGGTTGCCCTTATCCCGCTCTCCCCGCGCCCCTGTGGAGTAGAGCATGAACGCAAAAGCCCAGTTTTTAGCATCCACTGCCGTCGTTGACGACGCAGCCATCCAGCCACTCCCCAACTCACGCAAAATTTATGTCACAGGTTCACGTGATGATATTCGTGTGCCTATGCGTGAAATTAGCCAAGCCGATACCCCGCTCCAAATGAGTATCAGCGGCGCAACAGAAAAAAACCCGCCCATCTTTGTTTACGACTGCTCCGGCCCTTACTCCGATCCAGATGCAACCATCGATGTGCGCAAAGGCTTGGAAGCCGTACGAGCTCCTTGGATTAACGATCGAAACGACACCGAGCTGCTCACTCAGCTCACCAGCGATTACGGCCGTATGCGCGAAGCCGATGCCAAATTGGATGAACTGCGCTTTGAGCTAAAACGTCAGCCACGCAAAGCCAAGCTGGGTTCTAACGTCAGCCAAATGCATTACGCGCGTAAAGGCATCATTACCCCAGAAATGGAATACGTAGCGATTCGTGAAAACATGAATCGTGCGGCTTATCTACAAAGCCTGCGGGACAGCAGTCCTACTGGCGAAAAAATGCTGGCCATGATGAATCGCCAGCACAAGGGCGAAAACTACGGCGCCATCATGCCAGATGTAATCACCCCTGAATTTGTGCGCAGCGAAATCGCCTGTGGCCGTGCCATTATCCCCAACAACATCAACCACCCAGAATCCGAGCCGATGATTATTGGCCGTAATTTCTTGGTTAAGATTAACGGCAATATTGGTAACTCTGCCGTCAGCTCCAGCATTAGCGAAGAAGTAGAAAAAATGACTTGGGGCATTCGCTGGGGTGCAGACACCATTATGGATTTGTCCACTGGCAAAAATATCCACGAAACCCGCGAATGGATTCTGCGTAACAGCCCCGTGCCAATCGGTACTGTACCTATTTACCAAGCATTAGAAAAAGTAAACGGCAAGGCAGAAGACCTGACTTGGGAAATATTCAAAGACACGCTGATCGAGCAAGCCGAGCAAGGCGTGGATTACTTCACCATCCATGCTGGCGTATTGCTACGCTATGTACCAATGACGGCAGGCCGTATGACTGGCATTGTCAGCCGTGGTGGCTCGATTATGGCCAAATGGTGTTTAGCGCATCATAAAGAAAACTTTCTTTACACCCACTTTGCCGACATCTGCGAAATCATGAAAGCCTACGATGTGGCCTTCAGCTTAGGCGATGGCCTGCGCCCTGGCTCAATCTGGGATGCCAATGATGAAGCCCAATTAGGCGAGCTAAAAACGCTGGGTGAGCTAACGCAAATTGCTTGGCAGCACGATGTGCAAGTGATGATCGAAGGCCCAGGCCATGTGCCGATGCAATTGATTAAAGAAAATATGGATAAGGAGCTGGAATGGTGCCACGAAGCGCCGTTCTACACCCTCGGACCGCTGACCACCGATATCGCCCCCGGCTACGATCACATCACCTCAGCGATTGGCGCGGCGCAAATTGGCTGGTACGGCACGGCGATGCTTTGCTATGTCACACCAAAAGAGCATTTGGGCCTGCCCAATAAAGATGATGTGAAAGAAGGCATCATTACTTATAAGCTAGCCGCGCACGCAGCGGATCTGGCCAAAGGCCATCCTGGCGCACAGATTCGCGATAACGCGCTATCTAAAGCCCGCTTTGAATTCCGCTGGGAAGACCAGTTTAATCTGGGGCTAGATCCTGACCGCGCTCGCTCTTTCCACGATGAAACCATGCCCAAAGACAGCGGCAAAGTGGCGCACTTTTGCTCGATGTGTGGCCCACACTTCTGCTCGATGAAAATCACCCAAGACGTGCGTGAATTTGCAGCCAAGCAAGGGATTGCGGAATCAGAAGCCAATCAGATCGGCATGCAAACCAAATCAATTGAATTTATCAAAAAGGGTGCCGAGGTTTATCACAAGGCTTAATGGCAAGGTGGGCAAGAGATTGCCCGCCCTTACTTAATATAAAGGCGTGGGCACAAGGGCGTGCCCACCCTACAATATGGCCACTTCAACCTCGCCAGCAAAGCCCTTATGCAACTCCCCTACTATCTTCTTGCAATCATCATTGGCCTAATCGTTCCACTGCAATCGGCCGTCAACAATCAATTAAAAGGCGTCATTGGTGGCAGTACGCTACTGGCGGCACTTTTGTCTTTTTCTATAGGAACACTCACGCTGGCACTCTGCGCTATTTTAAGTGGGCAAAAGTGGACGGGGCTAAGCCAGCTAGGCCAAGCCTCTTGGTGGCAGCTTACTGGTGGGCTAATGGGCGCATTGTTTGTCTTTGGCACCACCTTGCTTGCGCCTCGAATTGGTGTGGCAGCAATGGTTTCCTTGATTGTGGCGGGGCAAATTACCGCATCCTTACTTTTTGATCGCTTCGGCATTTTAGGCCTGCCTATGCGTGAAATTGGCAGCCTGCGGATCTTAGGCGCGGTGTTTATTGCGGTTGGCGTGCTATTAGTTAATTTTGGCCCACTCTTAGCAAAACGCTAATGCATCAAGACAAAGCAATCTGATTACAACAGTACGGCCTAAGCTTTTAAGCAATGTAAACATGGCGCTTGCTCTAGGCTAAACCTGCCACCTAGAATGAGTTTTCTGCCTCGTGATCGAGACCAAGATGGATGAAAATCAATTTCCAGTCACCACCCCCGTAAAGTCTGACTCCAATACCATCGCGGCACTGACTTGGGTGGGGAGTATTTTCTTTGGCTTTATCCCTGCACTTATCGTCTTTTTGCTTAAAAAAGACGATCATTTTGTGCAAGAGCATGCAAAAGAAGCGCTTAATTGGTCTATTACCGTGATGATAGGCTATGCCATTAGCGCGGTATTAACCGTTATTTTAGTAGGCTTTTTAGGCATATTTTTACTTGGGCTGGCCAATGTGGTGTTTTGCATTATTGCCGCAATCAGCGCCAGTAAAGGTGAAGCCTACCGCCTACCTTATGTGTTCCGCTTAATCAAATAAGTACTCTGCAATACATTTTCCAACCTTATGCCAATCTAGTTCGTCATTCCCGCGCAGGCGGGAATCTAGCCAGCTGGATTCCCGATAAAGACACTCGGGAATGACGATGGATACTTATGGCTGGCCACTTCAGCGCGCTTAAAGCAAAAAGGCCAGTGCATTTTCAAGCACTGGCCTTTTTATTAAGTGGATATGATTTAACTATTCCACTTTATTATGAAGCGAAAAAATCTTTTACTTTATCCATGAACGATTTAGCCCGTGGATTATGCTTATCAGAATCGCCTTGGCTGATTTCTTCAAACTCTTTTAGCAATTCTTTTTGACGCGCAGTCAGTTTAACCGGCGTTTCCAAAATCACATGACACATTAAATCGCCGGTAATGGCGCTGCGTACGCCTTTAATCCCCTTGCTACGCAGGCGGAACTGCTGGCCACTTTGCGTTTCTGCAGGGATAGTAATCCGCGCTTTGCCATCCAGCGTAGGGATTTCAATTTCCCCGCCCAAGGCCGCAATGGTAAAGCTGATCGGCATTTCGCAATGCAGATCATTGCCATCACGCTGAAACACCGAATGCGCCTTCACATGAATGACCACGTACAGATCGCCAGATGGGCCACCATTTACGCCGGCTTCGCCTTCGCCGCTTAAGCGAATACGATCGCCTTCATCCACACCAACGGGGATTTTCACTGCCAGTGTTTTATGCGTGCTGACGCGGCCAGTGCCCGAGCAAGGGCGGCATGGATCAGGGATGTACTTACCGCTACCGTGACAGGTTGGGCACGTCTGCTGCAGGCTAAAGAAGCCTTGTGACACGCGCACTTGACCGTGGCCGCCGCAGGTGTGGCAAGTTTTAGCCTGAGTGCCCGCCTTAGCCCCACTGCCGTGGCAGCTGCCACATTCTTCATGCGAAGGAATCTTGATCTGACGCTCTACGCCGCGCGCCGCTTCTTCTAAGCTAATTTCTAAGTTATAGCGCAGGTCTGCACCACGATAAACATTAGAGCGCCCACCGCGATTACCGCCGCCTTGGCCAAAAATATCGCCAAAGATATCAGAAAACGCATCTCCAAAGCCTGCTCCACCGCCACCACCGCCCATGCCTGATTGTTGATCAAGGCCAGCATGGCCGTATTGATCGTAGGCCGCACGTTTTTGCGCGTCGGATAAAACCTCGTAGGCTTCTTTACCCTCTTTAAATTTTTCTTCCGCATCCTTTGCATCAGGGTTACGGTCTGGGTGGTACTTCATTGCCAGTTTGCGATACGCTTTTTTAATCTCGTCATCACCCGCATCGCGGTTCACACCTAGCGTGTCGTAAAAATCTTTTTTAGCCATCTTTTTAATCCTGCACAGCAGGCTGCGCCCTGAATTCATCAACTGATTGCACATGGGGGCGAAGCACTCAATCTACAAGCCCCAGCAAAAAGATTAAGCAGCAGCAACTCAAGCCAGATGAGTAAGGAGCAGATTGCCAGTAAACATTGCCATAATTTTTAAAAACCTATAACTGATTATGCATACCTCTTGTTCAAACGCCTCATAAGCATCGTAAGTCAGGTGAGCCCCGCATCTTTATTGAGTATTGCTCACAGGTTTCACCCACGCTATAAATACAAAAACAGCAAACAGCGTGCAACTCTAAAAGAATGATTTGCATAGGCGCTATTAAGCAAAAGGCATAATGAGTAAAAAGTTTATTTCAGCCAAACAATATCATAAAATAAAATTATCCATTGGTAATTATAAAATTATCATTTAATTTACCACTCACAATATAATTGTCACAAAAAATCCGTGCCATCTCAATCTAAGCTAGAAACCTCTTATCAATAAACTATGCTGACTAAGCAGAAATAACCACGCTTAATAAATTACAAACCAATTTTAAACATATACCCTTCTTTAGCTCCCTCATTGCTAAGATTTTACCGCCTAGGATTATTCATTAGCAAGTAGCTTGAATCCGCTCTCTATTTCAGCTATCAATAGCAAGAGCAATGTTTTCCTTACTTATATACAACAGGAACCAACATGATTCTTCTTCGCGAATACTCAATTTTTAAAAGACTGATTTCAGGCTTCCTACTGTGCTCCTTGCTAACACTCATAGTTGGTGTGTTAGGAATACTTGCTACCAAAGATATGTTTGATGAATCAATAAATATGTACGATAACCAGCTTGTGCCGATTATGGATCTAGCCAACGCCAATATGGAAGCGATTTATCATAACCGTACTCTTTATGCCCATGCTTTAGAATCTGATGATAAAAAAATGGATCTTATTCTTCAATCCATGAGCGAGCATGAAAAAAAATATAATGCCCTAATAGATAAATACCGTTCCACCAGCTTAACCCCCACTGAAAAAGAGCTATTAAAAAAAGCCGATGATTTTTGGCCAGCGTATATCAAAGCGGCCCAAGCAGCTATCGCAGCAGGGCGAGCCAAGGATAGTAAGCTTGCTTCTGAATTAATAGCCAATCAAGTGCACGCTGTCTTTCAGACCCTTGATAACAACTTAAGCGAATTAGTTAATTTCAATAAAAAACTCGCTGAATTATCTTTAGAAAAAAGTAAAACTCATATGCATTTTGTAATTATCAAAGCGATACTCATTACCGCAGCAGCCATTGTTCTTAGCTTTGTTCTGGGCAAAAAAATTGCATCCAGCATTAATGATCCATTAGAAAGCGTGCAAGAATCACTGCGCTTAATTAGCCAAGGTAATTTGGGCTCTAACATCAAAATCACCGGGCATGACGAACTCACCATCATGCAAACCGCCTTACAGCATATGCAAAAAGAGCTATCAGTAACGATTGCCCATGTGATTCATGAAAGTGATGAACTACTCACCATGAGTAGTGCCCTTGCCACCGCAGCGGAGCAAGTTGCCACCAGCTCGCAATTACAATCAGAATCAGCCGCATCCTCTGCTGCAGGCGTAGAACAACTTTCCGGCAGCATTGATAGCGTATTTTTAAGCGCAGCCACTGCCAATGAACAAGCGGGTGAAGCAGGCCAGCTTGCCAATTCAGGCACTGCCGAAGTGAGCCACTCCGCCCATTTAATTCGCGAGGTATTAGAAGGTGTTAATGCCAAGCTAATTGAACTAGAAAAAAGCTCAATTCAAATTGGCAGCATCGCCGTTATTATTAAAGATGTGGCCGATCAAACCAATCTATTGGCTTTAAATGCCGCTATTGAAGCCGCCCGAGCTGGAGAGCAAGGCCGTGGCTTTGCTGTGGTGGCCGATGAAGTACGTAAACTGGCCGAGCGCACCACCCACTCCGCAATGGAAATCACAAGTATGGTTGCTGGTTTTGGAGGGCAGAGTGCTTTATCGGGCAAATCATCGGGCAATCACTTTGAAAAAGTTGCGATTGCTTCTGATCAAACCAACAAGGTTATGGAACAAATCAAGCTAGAGTCAGGCAAGGTACAAGAGGCGGTAAGGGATATTTCTACAGCTATTTTTCAACAAAAATCAGTAAGTAGCGATTTGGCGCAAAATGTCGAAAAAATTGCCCAAATGGCCGAAGAAAATAGCGCAGCTGTACAAGAGGTCGCCAGCTCATCCAGTATGCTACTTAAACTTGCCGGTAGCTTAAAACAAGCAATGAGCCGATTTACATTGCTTGGGGCTTAATCAAATAGCAAAGATAAGCTAATACATAAAAAACACAAAAATCACGAACATAGACTGTATTACTAAGTTGTACGACATAAGCTATTAAATATAGAGTGAAGCCATAAATACAAGATGGGTGCTGAGCAATGTGCAGCACCGTGTGAGAGCGATCTGGCATAACATGAATAGCGCCTTTCAAAAGGCCAGCTGGCAAAACCATAAGATAATAATCAAAAGCCCCACCTTTGATGACTTGTAGTTTGCACAAGCCAACTAAAGTTGCTATGAATACCTAATGTATTTCCTTACAAAGAAAAGAGGTTTGATCATGAGTTTTTTAAGTAACTTTGCTATTTCAACTAGGCTCATTATCGGATTTTTACTTTGCGCCCTTTTAACGCTCATCTTGGGCATTTTAGGCTTTCAGGGGGCGGCATCCATGCAGCATCTGACTCTGGAAATGCACGATAATGAGCTGCTGCCTGTAATCACAGTAGCCAATGCCAATATGGCGGCCATATATCATCACCGTGCGCTCTATGCCTATGCTCTTGAGCCTGATGACGCAAAAATGGCTAAAATAAAAGACCGCATAAGCACCCAAGAAGCAAAAATGAAAACACTGCTCGATCAATACCGAGCGACTGATTTAAGCCCAGAAGAAAAAGTACTGCTAAAAAAAATTGATGATCAATGGCCCAAATACCTTGAAGCCGCTAAGCCAGCCATGGCAGCGGCTCTGGTCAATGACTTCAAACTCGCTTCAGAACTCCTGACTAGTGGCGTTGCCCCTGCATTTCAGATTGTAGATGATGACTTAAGTGCCTTAGTTGATTTGAATAGAAAACTCTCAGACGATGCACTTGTCTCTAGCGCCAACGAGCTAGCCGCTATAAAAACCAAATCTATTGTTCTTACTTTGATTGCTGTTGCATTAGGCATTGCGCTGGGGCTTGTTTTAACCAAAAGCATTACCACTCCGGTTGCCCATGTGCGTAGCGCTTTAGACCGCATTAGTCATGGTGATTTAAGCGGACATATTGATGTGGAGGGCAACGATGAATTGGCCAGCATGCAAAAAGATTTATCAAAAATGCAGGCCGATTTAAAAGCCACCATTCAGGGAATTATCCGCAATAGTGATGAGCTAGTTAATATGTCTGACCTGCTAGCCAGTGCCTCACAGCAAGTTGCCATTAGCTCCCAAACCCAATCAGAATCTGCCTCTTCATCTGCAGCAGGGGTAGAGCAATTAACCGTCAGTATTGATAGTGTTTCTGCCAGTGCAACTGAAGCAAACCAGCAGGCCAGTGAGGCGGGGCTGCTGGCTAATTCCGGCAGTGAAGAAGTCAAAAAATCAAATACGCTTATTGATAACGTATTAGAAAACGTCAATAGCACCGGTGCACATATTGCTGATTTAGAGCAAAGCTCGATCCATATCGGCAATATTGCAACCGTCATTAAAGATGTAGCCGATCAAACTAATTTATTAGCCTTAAATGCCGCCATTGAAGCCGCTCGTGCTGGGGAGCAAGGCCGAGGCTTTGCTGTGGTAGCTGACGAGGTAAGAAAACTAGCGGAGCGCACCACCAGCTCTGCACAAGAGATCACCGGCATGATTCAAACCATCCAACAAGGAACGCGTGCAGCGGTAAGCGGCATGCAATCTAGCCAAGAAAGTGTAAGCCAAGTCTCTAGCGCATCAGGGCGCACTAATCAGGTGATGGATCAAATCAAAGCGGGCTCCATCAAGGTGCAAACCTCGATCAACGATATTGCCTCCGCCTTATCTCAACAACGCTCAGTAAGCACCGATCTCGCTCAAAATGTGGAGCGCATTGCACAAATGGCCGAGGAAAACCGCGCCGCAGTAGAAGAGGTTGCCAATTCATCGAACAAGCTGGTGCAATTAGCCAATGGCTTAAAACAATCTATCAGCCGATTTAAACTCAGCTAAATCTCGCTGGCAAAAAAACAGGCCCGCATCAGCGGGCCTGTTTTTCATTTAAATAAGCAGTGCTTATTTATCTTTTACTTCAGTGAATTCAGCATCAACTACATTGCCGTCATCTTTTTTAGCATCTGCTTCAGGGCCAGCTGCGCCAGCCGCTGCTGCACCTTCAGGCTGCTGTGCGTACATTTGCTCAGCTAATTTGTGCGATGCTTCAGTCAGCGTGGCTGTTGCCGCTTCGATCTTTTCTTTATCGTCCGCGTGGTCTTTCAGTACCAGCTCAACTTCGGCCATGGCCGCTTCAATCTTGGCTTTTTCGTCCGCGCCAATCTTATCGCCAAATTCGGCCAGTGATTTTTTCACCGAGTGCACCATGCCATCTGCTTGGTTGCGAGCACCTACCAATTCAGTCAGCTTCTTGTCTTCTTCGGCATTTAGCTCAGCATCGCGAACCATTGCTTCGATTTCAGCTTCGGATAAACCGCTAGAAGCTTGAATGGTGATGCGCGCTTCTTTGCCGCTAGCCTTATCTTTAGCGCCTACGTGCAAGATACCGTTGGCATCAATATCAAAGGTCACTTCAACCTGTGGCACACCGCGTGCTGCGGGTGGAATATCGCCAAGGTTAAATTGGCCTAGGCTCTTATTCGCCGAAGCGCGTTCACGCTCACCTTGCAATACGTGGATGGTTACTGCGGTTTGGTTGTCTTCTGCAGTAGAAAACACTTGCGATGCCTTAGTCGGAATCGTGGTGTTTTTCTTGATCAGCTTAGTCAAGATGCCACCCATGGTTTCAATACCCAGCGACAACGGTGTAACGTCCAGCAGCAATACGTCAGTGCGATCGCCAGACAATACGGAACCTTGCAATGCAGCACCTACAGCAACGGCTTCGTCTGGATTCACGTCACGACGTGCTTCTTTACCGAAGAATTCTTTAACTTTATCTTGCACCATAGGCATGCGGGTCTGACCGCCAACCAAGATGATGTCATCGATATCAGTAATTTTTAGGCCAGCGTCTTGCAATGCAATGCGGCAAGGCTCAATGGTGCGTGCCACTAAATCTTCAACCAAGCTTTCGTACTTAGCGCGAGTAATTTTCAGCGTTAAGTGCTTAGGGCCTGACGCATCCATCGTTACGTACGGCAGGTTGATTTCTGTTTGTGTGGTGGACGACAATTCAATTTTGGCTTTTTCCGCCGCTTCTTTCAGGCGTTGCAGCGCCATTACGTCTTGCTTCAGGTTAATACCTGTGTCTTTCTTGAATTCATCAATGATGTAATCAATGATGCGTTGGTCGAAATCTTCACCACCCAAGAAAGTATCGCCATTGGTAGCCAATACTTCAAATTGCTTATCGCCATCTACATCAGCAATTTCGATGATGGATACGTCGAATGTACCGCCACCCAGGTCATACACAGCAATCTTGCTGTCGCCTTTTTCGTGCTTATCCATACCAAAAGCCAGCGCAGCGGCTGTTGGCTCATTGATAATACGTTTTACATCCAAGCCCGCGATACGGCCAGCGTCTTTAGTTGCTTGGCGTTGTGCATCGTTAAAGTAAGCAGGCACGGTTACAACCGCTTCTGTTACTTCTTCGCCAAGGTAATCTTCGGCGGTTTTCTTCATCTTGCGCAGTACTTCTGCGGAGATTTGTGGCGGGGCCATTTTTTTGTCGCGTACCGAAATCCATGCGTCGCCGTTGTCGGCTTTAACAATGGCAAAAGGCATCAGGTCGATGTCTTTTTGTACTTCTTTATCTTCAAACTTGCGGCCAATCAAACGCTTTACCGCGTACAAAGTATTTTTTGGATTGGTTACAGCCTGACGCTTAGCTGGAGCACCAACCAAGATTTCACCGTCTTCTTGATAAGCAATAATAGACGGCGTTGTACGTGTGCCTTCAGCGTTTTCGATTACTTTAGGCTGGCCATTTTCAAACACTGCCACGCAAGAGTTTGTTGTGCCTAAGTCAATACCAATCATCTTTGCCATTTTTAATTTTTCCTTGTCTTCGCTTGCCCTTAGGCAGCGGTAAATTAACAACCATGTTTACAAAATGGGGATGCCACAAACATTTTCAAGTAGGGGCACGGCATGCCGTGCCCATTCATAAAATTACTTCGCCGCTGAAACCATCACCATCGCAGGGCGAATCACGCGGCCAGCTAACTCATAGCCTTTTTGCATGACTTGCACCACGGTGTTCGCCTCGCTTTCGCTTGGCACCATCGCAATCGCTTGGTGCTTATGCGGGTCTAGCTTGTCACCCATTGGGTTAATTTCGATCAATTGCGATTTCTCAAACGCCGCAGTGAGCTGCTTTAAAGTGAGTTCCACGCCATTTTTCAGGGCATCGACATCACCGGTTTGATCGCTCAACGCCATTTCTAGCGAATCTTTTACCGCCAGCAATTCCATCGCAAATTTCTCAACCGCAAATTTGCGGGCTTTGTCGATTTCTTCAAGTGCACGGCGGCGATTATTTTCTGCCTCAGCCTTGGCATACAGCACGTCTTGACGGGCTTTCTCAATATCTGCAGTTGCAGTGGCTAACTGTGCATCTAAAGTATTACTTTCGCTAGATGCTTCAAGGCTCGCATCAACAGCTATATCAGCAGTGGCAGCCAATACTTCTTGTACTTGTTCAGTTTCGTTGCTCATAGGGAACTCCAGTCAAAACTATTTCAAACATGCAAAGGCAGATGGGGTTATCACGGAGCATTTCAAGAGCATAGATAGTAAGAGCGTGCAGTTTAAGTCTAGGAAATCAACTCAATACACCGCTGAGCACAGCGGTTTGAGCATTTTTATCCTTTTTTTCAGATGTTTTTTAGCTAATCTGCCACAAAAACACTCAAAAAATTTACATTTTTCTACGCAGTTTTTTCTTCAAACACCTGTTTAGCAGCATGTAGCTGACAAATAAAAATATATTAAAAACTACATTTATCCATTATTTTGCAACTTTATGCTTTTAAAACAGTCGTTTTAAGGTGGATTAATTCAAAGCTTATTTTCTTGTCATTTCAAGCACTTATTGACCACTACTTGACTCAATTCTTACTACAAAAAAAGTACATGAAAGCCCCAATATGTAGTCAACATTTTATAACTACAATCGAATGGTGCACTGCAAAATAACTCTGCAACACGGCTATAAAATGCTTTACTTAGACATGCAGCCCATCACCCATTAGGGAGTATTGTTATGAGTACGAAGGAACAAAAAATCCAAGCCATCCAGCAAGACTGGGATACTAACCCGCGCTGGAAAGGCATCACCCGCCCTTATACCGCCGCCGATGTAGAACGCCTGCGCGGTAGCGTGCAAGTGGAGCACACATTGGCCCGCCGAGGCGCAGAAAAGCTATGGTCTTTGCTTAACGAAACGCCTTATGTACACGCTTTAGGCGCGCTAACTGGCAACCAAGCCATGCAGCAAATTAAGGCTGGCTTAAAAGCGATTTATCTATCCGGCTGGCAAGTGGCCGCCGATGCAAACATCGCGGGTGAAATGTACCCAGACCAATCTCTCTACCCAGCCAACTCAGTGCCACTGGTGGTGCGCCGCATCAATAATACGCTGACCCGTGCCGACCAAATCAATCACGCCGAAGGCGACGACAGCATCGATTTTTACGCCCCTATCGTAGCCGACGCAGAAGCGGGCTTTGGCGGCGTGCTGAATGCGCACGAGCTGATGAAATCTATGATCGAAGCGGGTGCTGCTGGCGTTCACTTTGAAGACCAGCTGGCATCGGTTAAAAAATGCGGCCACATGGGCGGCAAAGTATTAGTGCCAACGCGTGAAGCGGTAGAAAAACTAGTTGCAGCGCGTTTTGCTGCCGACATCATGGGCGTGCCAACGCTAGTTGTTGCACGTACCGATGCAGAAGCGGCTGATTTGCTGACCTCCGATGTGGATGCCAACGATAAGCCATTTTGCACCGGCGAGCGCACCCCAGAAGGCTTCTACAAAACCACACCAGGTCTAGAGCAAGCGATCAGCCGTGGCCTAGCCTATGCTCCTTACGCTGATCTTATATGGTGTGAAACAGGTAAGCCAGATCTGGAATACGCACGTAAGTTTGCCTCGGCTATCCATGCGCAATTCCCTGGCAAATTGCTAGCCTATAACTGCTCACCATCGTTTAACTGGAAAAAGAATCTAGACGACGCCACCATCGCCACTTTCCAGGCGGAGCTAGGCAAGATGGGCTACAAATTCCAGTTTATTACCTTAGCGGGCTTCCACGCACTGAACTACGGCATGTTTAACCTTGCCCACGGCTACGCTCGCCGCGGCATGAGTGCCTTTGTTGAGCTGCAAGAATCCGAGTTTGCAGCAGCAGACCGTGGCTTTACCGCAGTGAAACATCAGCGTGAAGTAGGCACAGGCTACTTTGACTCGGTCACGCAAGTGATCCAGCAAGGCCAGTCTTCTACCACCGCACTGAAAGGCTCGACTGAAGAAGAGCAGTTTCATTAAAACCTAAAACCCAGCTCTTAAAACACGGAGGAAAAGGAGAACACGGAGAGCCACGGAGAAAACCCTCTTGGTTTTCTCCGTAAAACTTTGTGTCCTCCGTGTTCTCCGTGTTTCAAGGTTTGGGTTTTCCCTCTAAAAATAAGGGAAAGATCATGACCAACACACTAGCAGGCATTCAAGTTCTAGGGCCTGTCAGCTCGGCCTTTGCCCCTATTCTTACTCCCGATGCGCTGGCTTTTTTAGCTGAGCTGCACCGTAGTTTTGAGCCGCGCCGCCGTGAGCTGATGGCCGCTCGCGTCAATCGCCAAACCCGCATCGATGCGGGTGAAGTGCCTGATTTTTTACCCGACACCCAACATATCCGCGATGGCAATTGGAGCATCTCTGCCCTGCCCGCCGATTTGCTGGATAGGCGCACCGAAATCACCGGCCCAGTTGAGCGCAAGATGATGATTAATGCGCTGAACTCCGGTGCAAAATCGTTTATGGCCGATTTTGAAGACTCCAATACCCCTACTTGGGAAAACCAAGTTGAAGGCCAGATCAACGTCAAAGACGCTTACCGCAAAGAGCTCTCCTACCGCTCTGCGGAAGGCAAAGAATATAAACTTAATCCAGAAATCGCCACGCTGATTCTGCGCCCGCGTGGCTGGCATTTGATGGAAAAGCACATTGAAGTTGATGGCGAAATCATGTCGGGCTCGCTATTTGATTTTGGCCTCGCGGTTTTTCATAACCTTAAATATCGTCTAGCCCAAGGTACATCGTGTTATTTCTACCTGCCAAAAATGGAATCGCATTTAGAAGCACGGCTCTGGAATGATGTATTTACCTGGGCCGAGGCTGAGCTGGCCGCACCGCACGGCTGCATCAAGGGTACAGTCCTGATCGAAACCATCCTCGCCGCGTTTGAAATGGACGAGATCCTTTACGAGCTACGTGAGCACTCGGCAGGCCTGAATGCTGGCCGCTGGGATTACATCTTTAGCTGCATTAAGAAATTCCGCGTCAATACCGACTTCTGCCTCGCTAATCGCAGCCTAATCACCATGACTGTGCCATTTATGCGCGCTTATTCACTGCTGCTGATTAAAACCTGCCATCACCGCAATGCGCCAGCGATGGGAGGCATGAGCGCGGTCATCCCGATCAAAAACGACGAAGCCGCCAATGAAACAGCCATGCAGCAAGTGCGTGCCGACAAAGAGCGCGATGCCAATGATGGCTACGATGGCGGCTGGATCGCTCACCCAGGCCTGGTAGCGATCGCTCAGGCGGCCTTTGATAAGGTACTGGGCAGCAAACCCAATCAAATCAACAAGCAACGCCCTGATGTGCAGATTTCTGGCAGCGATTTACTCGATTTTCAGCCAAGCGCACCGATTACCGAGGCCGGCTTGCGCGGCAATATCAGCGTGGGCGTGCAATATTTAGCCGCGTGGATTTCCGGCCTTGGCTGCGTACCGATTCACAATCTAATGGAAGACGCCGCCACCGCAGAAATCAGCCGCTCGCAAATCTGGCAATGGATCAGATCACCCAAAGGCGTGCTCGACGATGGCCGCAAGGTTAGCAAGGAGTTGTTCCGCCAGTGGCTTCCTGAGGAGGTTGCCAAGATCCACACCAGCGGCCGCTTTGCCAGCACCCTAGATGAAGCCGCGCAGATGTTTGACGAGCTGACCACCAGCGAGGATTTTGTCGAGTTTCTGACTTTACCGGGCTATGAGCGTTTGAAGTAAGCTTTAATCTGTAAAAAATTAAAAAGGGAGCCAAGCGGCTCCCTTTTTTTAGACTAGGCAACTTACCCACACGAGCGTATCGCGACTCAACGCGTGGGCATAAAAACATGCCCACCCTACATAAGACTCACTATCACACCTAGCAAGCCGCAATTGTAGGGTGGGCAAAAAGCCTTACCTTGCCCAGGCCAGCCCACAGCGACTCAACGCTTAGGCATAAAAGCACGATTATATCTCTTGCTCAATGGACTCTGCGCAAATGGGTTTCTTGAGTGTTGGGCTTGGTTTTTGAATGTGTAGGGCGGGTGAAACCCGCGAGCGATGCTGAAGCAATACGCGGGTTTCACCCGCCCTACGATATTTATAATGAAATTGAGCAAGAGGCATAATCAGGTAAAACCATGCCCCCGCATAAGACTCGCTATCACGCCTACCAAGCTGCAATTGTAGGGTGGGCAAAAAGCCTTACCTTGCCCACGCCAGCGCACCGCGACTCAAAGCATGGGCATAAAGCACCCTAAGCCGTAAGGTTTACAAAGCCGCAGTACGAACCTGCTTAGCGGCCAGCACACGATTGTTGATATTTAGCGGTAAGTTATTTGGGTTTTGCACCACAACATTCTCGCTAAGTATCGGCATAGTGCTTTGCACAGGGCTTTCAAAGCGCACTAGGATGTCGTAATAAGTGCGTAGACGCTCAACAAAAATAACCGGCTCGCCACCACGGGCATAGCCGTATTTGGCCGATTTAAAGTACTGCGGATTACGCAGCAGTGGCAGCGTGGTTTTCACGTCTACCCAGCTATCTGGGTTCTTGCCTAGCTTCACGGCCAAGGCGCGTGCGTCGAGCAAGTGGCCAAGGCCTACGTTGTACGCGGCAAGGGCCAGCCAAGTGCGATCTGGCTCAGTAATGTTTTCTGCCAAGCTGTCTTTCATGGTTTGGATATAACGCGCCCCACCTTGAATACTTTGATAGGGATCTAGGCGGTTCACACCTAAGCGCTCAGCCGTATCGTTGGTCAGCATCATCATGCCGCGCACACCCGACATTGACACCGCCTCAGGATCCCACATCGATTCCTGATAAGACAGCGCGGCCACTAAGCGCCAATCTAAGCCGGTTTTTGTTTCCGCCTCTTTAAACCACTTTTTATAGCGTGGCAAAGTGGCTTTGCGCTTATCCAAAAACGCCATCGCATCAACTTGCGCAAGGCGATTCACATGGCCGTAATATCGATCGAGTAAGCTGCGCAGCTCACCATTTTTAGCTATTTTGCTAAAAAAGCCTTGGAACAAGCCATACAGCTCGCTATCGCCCTCAGGCACGGCCCAAGCCAACTGCTGAGCAGAGCCCATTTCACGGCTAATCGCCACTTTAGGGAAGTAATTTTGCGCAACATCAGCAGCGTGCGAGTCAACCATGGCGTAGCTAAGCTGACCATTGGCCACGCGCTCAATCAAATCTTCGCTATCACCATCTTCGACGATCTGCCAATTGAGATTGGGCTTGCTGACCTTTAGCTTATTCAGCGCCATCACATACTGTGGCAAGGTGCTAATCAAAGCCTCACCCGCTGTCAGCTCAGTTAAAACACTGCTGGCGGAGCGGCTGCTTGGGTAAACCAAGACAGGTTCAATGCTTTGGTAAGCAGGCCCAAATGCCAAGCCTGCTCCTTCAAAATCTTTTTGCACACCCACCGCAAAGTGAGCTTCATGCTGCTTTAGCCTGGATAACAACTCGGCATAGCTGTTGGTCACGATAAAACGCACCTTCAGCCCATTTGCTAGTGCAAAGCGAGTAACGAGGTCGTACTCCAAGCCTGCGTAATTGCCTTCAGCATCGACATAGAGTGTGGTCGGACCGTTTTGTACCAGTACGACGAGTTCTTGTGATTCTGCCCAAGGAAGAACCTGGTTGGAAGATTGCTGCGGCATATCGCCACAACCCGTTAGGACAACTGTTGCTAGAGCCATGAGCAAATGTTTCATGCGCATCCCGTTTGTTGATACCGGCCGCATTCTGCACTAATTCCTCCCTAAAGCACAAACTTTGCTTTGCCTTGGGTAAAAATTGCGCTAGAATTCGTCTCCTCTTTGGAGAGGTGGCAGAGTGGTTGAATGTACCTGACTCGAAATCAGGCGTACTCGCGAGAGTATCGGGGGTTCGAATCCCCCTCTCTCCTCCAGAATCAGTGAAAACGGCAAGCTTTCGGGCTTGCCGTTTTTGCGTTCTGATCCAACAAGGAGCGCCAGCATAAAGCCAAGCTTCTAGTCCACCCCAGTAAAAATTACCCTTTTGGCATATCCGGCAACTCAACAATCGCAAATTTTTCTAGCTGGCGCAAGTGATTCACGGCCTTCGATAGTAGAGCCTGTGCGGGGTGCGATGGAAAATGCTGATCGCATATATTGGCGACTGGCAATAATCCCACTAGGCTATTTGTTAGCCAAACAGCATCGGCTTTTTTGACTTCATCCAGCGTTAAAGCTCGCTTTTCTACCGCAAATCCATGTTGCAATGCAGCATTAAAAACCACCTCGCACATCACGCCATTTACCCCACTTTGATCCAATTTTGGGGTGAATAAATGGGTGTCGCATAAAACCAACACATTACTCATCACGCCTTCGATTACCAAGCCATCTCTATCCAACATCAGCCCTTCAAAAATACTTGGATCTTGCCATTCACGCCGCGCTAAAACATTTTCTAAACGATTCAAATGCTTAACCCCTGCTAAGGCAGGTTGCCAGCTAGCTCTTGTGCTGCAAACCCGCACATTGGCCCCCTGTTGATGCAATTCTTCAGGGTAGTTGGGCAAGGCAGCGGCCTGAACAATACGATTAATCTGTAGCGAATCAGGCGCGCCATAGCCACGGGCGGTTTCACCTCGAGTAATGATAATTTTCAGTGCCGCATCAATTGACGCAAGCTGGCGTAAGTCTTCAAGCAAGACGGCCTCAGTTGGGCAAGTCATACCCAAGGCGGCACAGTCCTGCTGTAAGCGTGTGTAATGTCGCTGCCAAAACTCAATTTGTCCACCTTCGCAGCGCAAGGTACGGAACACCCCGTCACCAAATTGAAACGCCCGATCAGCCATACTGATGGTGTCTTGTAGCTGCCCATTAAGCAATCGCATTCTTACACCGTTAAATATAAATGGTAAGGAAGTAGCTATACGTATCAAAAGCCATGTCATACAAAGTTAATAAGGTAGAACGGGTGAAACCTTTAATCGACATTGAAAAAAACGCGGGTTTCACCCGCCCTACGATGTTTCAACACTTGCAATAGATAGATCTAAGTTGATCGCCTAGAGTTTAACGATCAAAAAATTGCCTATCAATTTAAGCAAAATGCCATTCGTAGGGCGGGTGAAACCCGCGAGTGACATTGAAAAAAACGCGAGTTTCATCTGGCCTACGATGTTTCAATGCTTGCAATAGATAGATCTACGTTGATCGCCTAGAGTTTAACGATCAACAGTGCCCTTAAATTGATAGGACTGGAGTGAAATCCACCCTAAGAAAAACAAATCGCTTTGAAAGGCAGCGCCTATTCTTGCACGCCCAAAGCACGCAGTAAGCCACGCGCTTTGTGCCGAGTTTCTTGTAACTCACGCTCAGGATCTGAATCAATCACAATCCCTGCACCGGCTCTAAAATAGAGATGATCTTGTTTTTGCAAAAAGGTACGAATCAGGATATTTAGATCCATAGATCCATCTAAGTTGACGTAACCCAAGCTGCCCGTGTAAGCATAACGTGGCCTATCTTCTAGCTCTCTGATAATTTGCATGCAGCGAACCTTAGGGCAACCTGTAATGGTCCCGCCAGGGAACAGCGCTCTTAAGACATCTGCCGGTGTTTGGCCTGGCGTTAAAGTGCCACGGACATTGGATTCAATATGGTGCACAAAGGCGTAAGTGGCTACGGCCATCAGCTCATCCACTTTTACCGTGCCTGGCTGGCAGATGCGGCCCAAATCGTTGCGCTCTAGATCGACCAGCATAATATGCTCGGCACGCTCTTTGGGCGTAGCAAGTAGGCGCGCTTTTAGCTCGGCGTCTTCAATAGGATCGGAGGATCTAGGATGCGTACCTGCAATCGGGCGGGTTTCGACCTGATCGCCTTTTACTTTAACTAAACGCTCAGGAGATGAGCTCACCACTGCGCCATGCACGCCTAAATCTAGCAGGGTTGAAAATGGTGCTGGATTACGTACACGTAGGCTGGCAAATAGCTCAGCGGGGCTTAATGGCTGGGCCAATTGCACATCCCAGCCGCGCGATAAATTCACCTGAAAGACATCGCCTTCTCTTATATATATAAGAGCTTGCTCTGCGCCTTGTAAAAAGGCCGCTGGCTCGTCCTCGCTAATGGCTGCAATTTGCGGTAACGCGGGTTTAAATACAGGGCATGCGGCTAGCTTTTCTGCCAGCATCTCCAGCTCTTCTAAGGTTTCCGCCACTAACCAAGCTTGGCCAGAGGGGCGCTGTAATACAATGGCGGCAGGAATACGTAACAATGCCGCAACCGGAAAACCCGCTTCAAGCCGATGCGCCACGTGTGGCTCAAAGGTAGATAGCAGCTCGTAGCCTGCATAGGCAAACCACCCCCCCACAAAGGGCGCATCCGCAGGCAAATCTTCGGGACGAGCTAAATTCAGATTCAGCGGCAGTTCACGCAAATCACGGACAAAAGCATCCCCCTCATCCTCAGCATAGATACGCCGCTCCCGAGGTAGGGCAAATAAGATATCCCAACCCGCGTGGCCGCCACCTGTTTCAGCCAAAGCAGGAAAGCGTGCTGGATCACTGGCATGCAGTGCCAATAGGTCTGGAGTAGTTTGGAGAGATAAGCAGTACATAGGTCGTTTTCTAACAGAGAGAGTTGCCTTATACCTTATCACTCAGGCAAGTGATAGTGCCGGATTAAATACCCAGCAAGAATTGCAAAAACGGTTATTTTTAGCGCTAAAATAGAGTTACATTACAAAAACAGGGGAAAACAATCATGCCCTTATTTGCGGCCTTACTTGCCATCATGCTTAGCAGCAGTCTTTATGCAGAAACCACGGCCAACTCTGTCTCTTCACTTGATGTAGAGCGCTATCTAGGTCGTTGGTACGAGATTGCCAGCTTTCCTATGTATTTTCAGCGTATGTGCGTGGCAGACACCACGGCGGACTATAGCAAGCAGGCTGAAGATAAAATCACCGTGGTCAATCGTTGCCGCAAGCAAGACGGCAGCTTTGCAGAGGCCGATGGCCACGCCAGCATCGTGCCGCATAGTGGCAATGCCAAACTAAAAGTCAGCTTCTTCTGGCCATTCTCTGCAGATTACTGGGTGTTTGGCTTAGGCGATGAGTACCAATGGGCCTTGGTGGGCAATCCCAACCATAAATATCTGTGGCTATTATCCCGCAGCCAGACCATCAGCAGCCAAGATCTCAATGACGCACTAGACATTGCCAAAGAGCAGGGGTTTGATATCAGCAAGCTCAATTACACTTTGCAGCGGGTAGATTAACGCTCTGCAAGCCGCATAAAAAAAGGCTACCGAAGTAGCCTTTTTTATGCGGGATATTCTTAATTAAATTTTACGGAATACCAGCGTGCCATTCGTGCCACCAAAACCAAAGGAGTTAGAGATCGCAACGCCAATCTTCATATCTCTTGCGGTGTTTGCTACATAATCCAGATCACAACCACCCGCGATATCTTGCTCGAAGATATTGATCGTCGGAGGGGATACTTGGTTATGCAGCGCTAGAATGGAGTAAATCGCCTCTACACCACCCGCGCCGCCCAATAAATGGCCAGTCATAGATTTAGTTGAGTTTACCGCCAGCTTTTTAGCATGATCACCAAAGGCAATTTTCAGCGCATTGGTTTCATTAGAATCACCCACTGGGGTAGACGTGCCATGTGCATTCACGTAATCAACTTCATCCGGATTCACGCCCGCATCTTTCAGGGCATTGGTCACGCCACGTGCTGGGCCTTCTGCCGTTGGCGAAGTGATATGGTAGGCGTCTGAGCTCATACCAAAACCAATCAACTCTGCGTAGATGGTTGCGCCACGTTTTTTAGCATGCTCGTACTCTTCCAGTACCAACACACCCGCACCCTCACCCATTACAAAGCCATCTCGGCCAGTATCCCAAGGACGCGATGCCGTAGCAGGGTCGTCATTGCGAGTTGATAGTGCTTTCATAGCCGCAAAACCACCCATGCCAAGGCGGGAAATCGCGCCTTCAGCACCACCCGCTACCATCACATCGGCATCGCCGTACTGGATGATACGAGCCGCATCGCCAATGCTATGCGCACCTGTGGTACACGCAGACACGATGCCGTAACTTGGGCCTTGATAGCCTTTCAAAATAGTCACATGGCCTGCAACCAGATTAATCAGGCAACCTGGAATAAAAAACGGGCCAATTTTGCGCGGGCCGCCTTCAAGCAAGGCAGCGCTGGTCTGCTCGATAGACCAAAGGCCACCGATACCAGAACCAATATTCACGCCAACGCGAGTTTTATCTAAATCGGCAACGTCATCAAGGCCAGCATCTTTAATAGCCTGCAAGGCGGCAGCGATACCGTAATGGATAAACACATCCATACGACGTGCGTCTTTAGCCGAGATGTACTCGGTAATATCGAAACCTTTAACTTCGCCAGCAATGGTGCAAGCTAAGTCACTAGCATCGAAACGGGAAATTTGAGCGATGCCAGACTGACCAGCGAGCAAGTTTGCCCAACCAGTAGCCACATCATTGCCTACCGGCGAGACATGTCCCAAGCCAGTGACAACTACTCTGCGTTTAGACACGGGGCAGTCTCCGTAAGTTGGTTCAAGCAGGTTTGCCGAAACCAGATGGAACAAGACCCCCACAATAAACGCTTACGCGCCCATCGCAGGGGCCTCGAGAAAAACGAATTACTTGCTCAGGTTAGCATTGACGAAGTCAATGGCTTGCTGAACGGTAGTAATTTTTTCGGCTTCTTCGTCAGGAATTTCGCACTCGAATTCTTCTTCCAGTGCCATGACGAGTTCAACGGTATCGAGAGAATCGGCACCGAGGTCGTTTACAAACGATGAGTCAATCTTAACGTCTGTTTCCGGCACGCCAAGTTGCTCGGCAACGATCTTCTTAACACGCTGTTCGATGTTTTCCATGAATTTATGTCCCAAGCCTTGTCTTAATTACTAAAAAAAACGTCGGCATTCTACCAAAAAAACAGTCACAGCATACGTTTGTCGAGTAACTTCGGTGAAATGCACAACCAAAAAACCACGCTGAGCTGCAAAATAACTTCTGCCTACAGCATGGATACCACGCTAATTCATATACATTCCGCCGTTTACATGCAGGGTATTGCCTGTAATGTAAGCGGCTTTATCTGACGCCAAAAAACTCACCGCATCTGCAATATCCTGCGGATTACCTAAGCGTCCTAAGGCAATTTGTTCGACCAGTTTAGCCTTTTGTTCATCAGGCAGCGACTTTGTCATGTCCGTATCAATAAAACCAGGCGCTACAGCATTCACTGTAACCCCGCGTGAACCGATCTCACGCGCTAGTGATTTAGTAAAACCAAATAAGGCAGCTTTTGCTGCAGAGTAGTTAGCCTGACCAGGATTACCTGTAGCCCCTACCACTGAAGCGATATTAATAATGCGGCCCCAGCGCGCTTTCATCATGCCACGCATCACTGCTTTGGATAGCTTATACACCGGACGCAGATTAGTTGCCATAACGGCATCCCATTCTTCGTCCTTCATGCGCATCAGCAGATTATCACGGGTAATACCGGCATTATTAACAAGAATAGTCACAGGGCCAAATTGTTGGGTAATTGAGTCAACAATCGCTTCACAAGCACCCTCTTCGGTAACTTGTAAACGTAAGCCACAACCGGTGTTACCTGCTTCTTTTAAATAAGCGGTAATTGCCTCTACGCCCGCATCTGTTGTTGCAGTGCCAATCACTACCGCGCCAGCACGCGCCAAATCAAGCGCAATCGCTTGACCAATTCCGCGTGATGCACCCGTTACCAGTGCAATTTTACCTTCAAAACTCATGCAAAAATCTCCATCAATAGCAAAAGCTACGAATCTAGGGCGGGTGCAACCCGCCGTTTTACAAAGCTTTTATGAAATACATTGGCGGATTACACCCGCCCTACAAATATTTACAACATTGCTTTTAATGTTTGCAGTGCCGCAGCATCGACCAAAGCCACTTGCTGTGCATCTGTTGCAATACGTTTATTCAGGCCTGCTAATACTTTACCTGGCCCGCACTCCGCAATCACAGTCACCCCGTCCTGCGCCATTTTGGCAATCGTTTCTACCCAACGGACGGGTTCGTAAAGCTGGCGAACCAAGGCATCTTTAATTTGTGCTGAATCGGTATATGCGGCCACATCTGCATTATGCAAGACAGGAATCACAGGCGTATTGATGACAATTGTATCTAGCTTTTGTTGCAATTTATCACTTGCAGGACGCATTAAAGCGCAATGTGACGGTACAGACACTGGTAATAACATCGCTCGCTTCGCGCCGCGCGCCTTACAAGCATCACAAGCACGCTCTACGGCCGCCTTACTACCCGCAATCACCACCTGTCCTGGCGAGTTAAAATTAACCGCCGCAACCACCTCACCTTGAGCGGCTTCTACGCAGGCTGCGATGATTTCATCATCCGCCAAGCCCAAAATAGCCGCCATCGCTCCCGTACCAACCGGTACGGCTTCTTGCATCGCCTCGGCACGCAAACGCACTAACTGCAAGGCATCCCCAAAAGACAACGCTTCGGCAGCCACCAAAGCGCTGTACTCACCCAAGCTATGCCCAGCCAAAACGGTAGGCTGTGCGCCACCTTGCGCTTGCCAAGCACGCCACACCGCCACACCCGCAGTTAACATCAATGGCTGAGTGTTGACGGTTGCATTCAAGAGCTCAATAGGGCCCTCAGCAGCCATTTGCCATAAGTCTTGCCCTAAAATAGCCGAGGCTTCGTCAAAAGTGGCTTTCACTACCGCCAAATCTGCCCAGCCATTCATCATGCCTACCGATTGCGAGCCTTGGCCCGGAAATACAAATGCTAATGCCATTTTTTACTCCTGCATGCCATGCTAAGGGGGTCTTTATAGTCCCTTTCCGGCGCTGTAAAATTCAAACAGTTATTTTAATGCCAGATAGACAAACGGCGCATTACTGCGCCGTTATGCTGATTAAAACTGGGCAATAACAGCACCCCAGGCAAAACCACCACCAATTCCTTCCATTAGCACTTTCTGCCCAGCTTTAATCCGTCCATCACGCACCGCAACATCCAAAGCCAAAGGGATCGAGGCGGCAGAGGTATTGCCATGCTCCGCCACCGTAACCACTACTTTATCCATACTTAAGCCAAGATGCTTTGCGGTGGATTCAATAATACGAATATTCGCCTGATGCGGCACTAGCCAATCAATTTCAGATTGCGCCAAGCCTGCCGCTTCTAGCGTTTGCACCGCCACATCAGCCAACGCCCTTACCGCAAACTTAAAGACCGCATTGCCTTCCATATATAGCCATGGGCTACCCGTCAAGCTGCCGTATTTTACTTTGGCATCCGCTTTTAAAATATGACGATAACGACCATCTGCGCGCAATTCTGTGGCCAGAATCCCAGTTTCCTCGGAAGGCTTCAGCACCACGGCCCCCGCGCCATCACCAAACAAGATGCACGTACCACGGTCATCCCAATTAATCAGGTGTGACAGCGTTTCTGCGCCAACCACCACAGCGCATTTAGCCGCACCGGTTTTAACAAATTTTTCAGCCGTACTTAAGGCATAGATAAAGCCTGCGCAAACAGCCTGCACATCAAACGCCGGAAAACCATGCACGCCCAGCTTATCTTGCAAGATACATGCTGTTGAAGGGAAAATTTGATCGCCGGTGGTGGTTGCCACAATCAGTAAATCAATTTCTTCTTTAGCCACACCAGCGGCTGCAAGAGCAGCCTCAACGGCTTTTAAGGCCAAATCAGACGTCATTTCACCTTCAGCGGCAATATGGCGTTCACGAATACCGGTGCGTGAAACAATCCATTCATCGTTTGTTTCAACGCGCTCGGCCAGCTCTTGATTAGTAAGAATACGAGCCGGTAAGTAAGAACCTGTGCCAACAATGCGAGCGTACATACATAACCCCTTATTCGATGACAGTCTCTTTAGCTGCCAATTCTGCAAGCTGATCTTGAACCTGTTCGGTAATGCGTTGAATCACGCCTGAGCGCGCCTCATCCATCGCTTGTCTCAGGGCCCAATAAAAAGCCACTTTGTCTGCGCTACCATGGCTCTTCACCACGATGCCTTTTAAGCCTAATAAAGAGGCACCGTTATAGCGGCGTGGATCCACTCTAGCCTTAAAACGAGCCAATACCGGCCACGCCAAGAGCGCAATAATGCGCGTCCACCAGCTGCGGGTAAATTCTTGTTTTAAAAATTCGGCAAGCATCTTAGCTAGACCTTCCGAAGCTTTCAGTGCCACATTGCCAGTAAAGCCATCACAAGTCACCACATCCACCGAGCCGCGATAGATATCGTTACCTTCTACATTGCCCTGGAAATTAAGCCGAGATGCTTTCAGTAGCTCGGATGCTTCTTTAACCGTCTCATTGCCTTTTTGGTCTTCTGAACCAATATTAAGCAAGCCAACCGTTGGGTTTTCGATTTGACGAGTTGCCGCCACCAAGCACGAGCCCATAATCGCAAACTGCAAAATATTGTGTGGCGTACACACCGCATTCGCACCCAGATCTAGCACGCAGGTCTCATTGCGACTAGATGGCATCATTTTGGCAATGGCTGGGCGATCAATACCTGGAATGGTTTTAAGCACAAAGCGTGCAGTGGCCATCAGCGCGCCAGTATTACCGGCCGAAACGCAAGCACTGGCATCACCAGACTTCACCAAATTAATGGCGACGCGCATCGAAGAATCTTTTTTATTCTTCATTGCCGACTGAGGCGATTCATCCATCGTGACCACTTCGCTGGCGGCATGTACACGCAAGCGGGGGCCTACCGTGGCATGGCAAGCTTTTAATTCAACGGCAAGAGCGTCAGGCAGGCCAACGAGCACAACACTCACATGGGGAAATTCTTTTAGGAAGCGAAGCACTGCAGGCACAGTAACGTGCGTGCCATGATCGCCGCCCATTGCATCAACGGCAACGGTGATATCCATCGGGGGCTACAAGTCCTGTAAGGAGCAGGAGAGCAATATCCAAGCAAAATATCCAAGCTCAGAAGCACGCTTCAATCACAACTCCAATGAGGCACAGACTGGGGAATCCAGAACGGCGAACGGCGCAAGGGTTGCCCGCTTGCGCCGCATATTATAACCAAAAGGTTATAAAGGGAATTACTCGCCCTTAGCTTTAATAACGCGGCGACCGCGGTAAAAGCCATTTGGGGAGATGTGGTGACGCAAATGTGCTTCACCAGTCGTTGCTTCAACTGCCAGCGCTGGAGCGGTCAGGAAGTCGTGTGCACGACGCATGCCACGCTTGGACGGGGACTTTTTATTCTGTTGAACAGCCATGATGTAGCTCCTTGAAAACCAGTTTTAAATTAGAGGACACCTCTAAAAATCATATTTCCATCGCGATACTGCGTTGCTCACAAAAAACATCGCCTTACATATAAGTAATATGCTGCATCGATATTGTTTGTTCGCGCCTTGCCTTGCTTAGAAACTACAATTTTTAGAAGCGTCCTACAGTTGTTATTCCGCTTCCCTGGTTTTCAACTGAGCCAGGACAGCAAACGGATTCGGTTTTGAATCTTTTAAAACAATACGATCTGCACCGCAGTCTTCGTGCCTAGACGCGAAAGGCAGGGCAAGCAGAATTTCATCTTCTATCAACGCAATAACGTCAAGCTCGGGATCGATAACGATACCTTCGAGATCTTCATCCGCGTTTTCCGCATCATTAAGATGGGCCTCGTCTGGAAACTGTACGAGAGTGCTACCCACATTAACAAAAAAGGGCATGGGTTTTAAGCAGCGTTGGCAAACGAGTTGAACCTCGCCCTCCACATCAACAAATAACCACGGCCGCTCTAACTTATCAATGCCACTAGACAACTTCCACACCATGCTGCCCGCCGTACTAGCAAGCAAATCGTGCAAGCGGCCTAATTCAGACAGCGGGATCGTACCTTCAATCTTTTCGCCCTCAAGAGCGAATTGACCGCTGTGAATAACAATCATAAGGAACCAGAACGAATACAAGAAACCGCGCATGATACAATCTTGAGTACTACCCTGTCAAAGTCATTTACGTAAGAGTCTAACAAATCCATGCACTTACCTCGATTAGTCCTCGCTTCAACCTCACCTTACCGCAAAGAATTGCTTGAGCGCCTTGGCATTTCTTTTGAAACAGCGGCACCAGATTTAGATGAAAGCCGCAAAGAAGGTGAAACCGCAGGGGAAACCAGTCTGCGCCTTGCTATTGCTAAAGCAAAAGTGCTGGCAGATCTTTATCCAAACAGCCTGATTATCGGCTCAGATCAAGTCGCGCTTTTAGGGGATGAACAGTTGGGCAAACCAGGCACGCATGATCGTGCCGTTCATCAGTTGCAAAAAATGCGCGGCCATACGCTAGCGTTTCACACCGCACTTTGCTTGTACAACACCGCTACCGGCACGGAGCAACACGCCGTTGATATTACCCGTGTAACGATGCGCGATTATTCCGATGCAGAAATAGAGACTTATTTACAGCGCGAAAAACCCTACAACTGCGCAGGCAGCGCCAAAACGGAAGGCCTTGGCATTGTGATGATTGCCGCCATTGCCGGCACCGATCCAGCCGCCATCATCGGCCTGCCATTGATTGAACTGATTACCATGCTAAAAAATGAAGGATTTCCACTGCTATGAGCGGCATTCTGTATTTAATTCCTGTCCCACTAGGCACCGACACCCTAGCCAGCGTTATTCCCGCCGATGTGCTGGCCACAGCGCAGCGCTTAACGCACTTTATTGTGGAAGCACCCAAAACCGCGCGGGCCTTCTTAAAAGAATTTGGCACGCCGCATGAGCTGCGCAGCTTATGGATGGAAGAGCTCAACGAGCACACTAAGGAAGACGCACTTAGCGCCCTACTTAAACCTCTCTTAGATGGCCATGATGTTGGCTTGATGAGCGAAGCGGGCTGTCCTGGCGTGGCCGACCCAGGCGCAAACCTGATTCGATTAGCGCACCGTAAAGGCATTAAAGTTGCGCCGCTGGTTGGCCCATCGTCGATCTTGCTGGCACTGATGGGCGCGGGTGCTAATGGGCAAAAGTTTCGCTTTAATGGTTATATCCCAGCGCAAGACCCAGCACGCCTTGAAGCGATTCGCTCGCTAGAAAACGATTCCTATCGTAATAAACAAGCCGAGCTGATGATTGAAACGCCTTACCGGAACGGCGCTTTATTTGATGCACTGCTACTAGGATTAAAAGGCAGCACCCAGCTCACCGTAGCGTGCGACCTAACCACGGCCAATGAGTTTATTGTGAGTAAAACAGCAGCAGATTGGAAAAGCGGGCCTAAGCCGGATCTACACAAACGCCCAACTGTGTTTGTAATTTACGCGGCTTAATTAGCGGAAAACTCCAAGTTTCGTAGGGTGGGCAAAACGCATTATTTTGCCCACGCAGATAATGCACTGACTGCCGCGTGGGCACAAAAGCGTGCCCACCCTAAAAACTGTAGACACAGAGACAAATGAGAACACAGAAAAAATCAAAGATAGAGCTTTAGTTTTTCTCTGTGTTCTGTTTTTAATCTCCCCGTTCTCTGTGTCTACAGATCTTTTTGACTTTCTACCCCACTCCCCAGCATCTGCAAGCTTCTAACTCGTTTTTTGAATTCTTTCTGAATCAGCTTAAACACATCCAACTCAAACTTGCGTGGCTTGGCCAGCAGAGCGGGGAGTTCGGCGAGGCTGTTGATTGCGCCTAGATAGCACCATTGATCAAACACCTGCAGCACGGGCGCCCATTCCGGGCCTTCTGCAAGGGCGACTGCGCCTTGGTAGGGCCATGCTGGGAATTGGTAGCGATCCATTGCCGCCGCAAAGCGTGCGTTATGCGTGAGATCGCGCCCCACGCAGGCGCCACGACAGCGCCCTTCTAAAAAGGCCGAGCAGGGGGCCAAGGATTTTGGCTTTGGCTCCAAACCTAAAATTTGCCGACATAAGCCGTGACCATCAATCATTTTATTCAGCACATTGGCGGCTTCGCGGCGGGAACGGAAAGGGCCAAATACCGGCTCAGAGCCCACCTCGGCCCATGGTGTCCAGTACGGCTGTAATACTTGGTCTTTTTCTACCAAACGCCAAACACCAAGCTCTTTGATCCGTCGCTGCGGCGGGTTATAGCTAGGCTCTAAACTAGACACCAAGCTGGTTTCCAGCAGTAAAGCCCCTAGCTCGCCAGAGGTTTCATGCCAAGCCAGCCGTTGGGTGCGCTTAGCCAGCTGCACTTCCTTAGGATTGCCGTCACTAAAATGCGCCAGCACCCGCTTACGAATATTGTGATTTTTACCAATATAAAGCGGCACATCATCGTGGCCATAAAAAATGTACACGCCAGATGATTCGGGCAGCTCGTCAATCTGTGCAGGGTCTAGTGCCGGTGGCAGTGCGGGTTGACGCAATAATTCTGCGATCGCCTGATGTAATACGTCCGCGCCATGATCTTTGAGCGCCACTTCTAAAAACTGCTGCAATAACTCGGCATCGGTGAGTGCGCGATGGCGGCCACCGCTAAAAGTCAGCCCGTAGCGGGCAATCAGCGCGTCTAAGCTGTGCTTGTGCTCATTGGGGTACAGCTTGCGGGAGAGCTTAACCGTGCACAGCACTTGCGCCTGTAAACGCATATCGAGGCGTTTAAATTCTTGCTTTAAAAAGCCGTAATCAAACCGTGCATTATGGGCAACAAACACCCGTCCCTGCAGCAAATCCAAAACGTCAGTTGCAATCTCAGCAAACAGCGGCGCATCTGCCACCATCTCATTGCTGATGCCGGTTAATTCTTGAATAAACTCGGGGATGGCTTGCTCAGGATTCACTAAGCGCGACCAGCTGCGGCTGCCCTGCTCATCAATCTGCACAATGCCCACTTCGGTGATGCGATCCCGCTGAGGATTCGCCCCCGTAGTTTCCAGATCAACCAGCACAAGGGGAAAGGAGAAATAGGGATTGTTCATTGACGGGGCGTTCCAGACAAGCAAGTCAGCTTGGTATTTAAATGTGCCAAACCTTAAACCACAGAGAAAATGAGAGCACAGAGGTCACAGAGAAAATCAAAAAATCGTATTTCTCTGTGAAACTCGGTGCTCTTCGTGTTCTCTGTGGTTCAGGATTTAGCAGTACTAACTTAGGGCTTCACAAATCTAAAGCACTGATGGATTTTGCGGTTTCTGAAGTCTTCCGGTACCGATTCTGCAGATACATCGGTGCACATCGGTTTAAGCCAGTCATCCAAAGTAAAGGTGCGTAGATTATTAGAGAAATACAGCACGCCACCCGGCTTTAACAGGCCCATTGCGCTTTCTACCAGCCAAGATTGATCGCGCTGGATATCCAGAATACCGTTCATTTTTTTGGAGTTAGAAAACGATGGCGGGTCCATCACGATCAGATCGTAACGGATGGGTTCGCTTAAGGCTTCTGACAAAAACTCAAACACATCGGCGCGCACACGCTGATGGCGGGAGGGATCCATGCCGTTTAAAGCGAAATTACGCTCTGCCCACTCTAAATAGGTATTTGACATATCCACGGTGGTGGTATGCGTGGCTCCACCGGCTGCGGCGTAAACACTGAATGAGCCAGTGTAGCTAAATAAATTCAGAAAGCGCTTACCCTTGGCTTCGCTCATCACCTGTTTGCGCGTATTGCGGTGATCCAAAAATAAACCGGTATCCAGATAAGCACCTAAATTCACCCAGAATTTAAGCCCGCTTTCTTCTACCACAAAGTCTTCAGACAGCTCGCCTTCCAGCTTTTCATACTGCTGCAGGCCTTTTTGCCGCTGGCGCAGTTTCAGCACCACGCTGGTTTCTGCAATATCAAACACGCTTGCGCAGGCATTGCGAATGTCTTCCAGCCATACGGCGTGGTCTTCATCGCTTTCCATCCAGCCAGTAGCCACTTCTTGCAAGTGAATACGGCCTTCGTAAAAATCAACAATGACGGGAAACTCGGGCACATCTTTATCGTACACACGGTAGCAAGTAATTCCCTGCCGGCGGGCCCACTTACCCCAGTGTTTTACATTTTTGGCAAGGCGGTTACGAAAGCTAGCGATATCAGCCATTTTTTAAAATCTTGAGCACATAAAAGCAGAAGTGTAACACCTTGCAAGGCAGGCACCGATTTTGTGCCCGCCTACACTCTGCCGCTGATCAAAATTTCAGGCGCACCCTACATCTGCGCCCTTAATGCCACAAAGCGATTAAACACCGGCTCTGGCACGTATTGCTGCACCACACCTTGCCACCCCGCAGGGCCAACTAAGCCCTTCACCATGGTAGAGCTGACTTCGGCAATTTCACGCGGTGGCATTAAAAATACTGTATCAATATGCGGGGCTAAATCGGCATTTACATAACGCATTTTGCGCTCAAATTCATAATCAGCCGCTTCGCGAATACCACGCAAAATAAAATGCGCACCTTGTTCACGGGCGTAATTAACTAAAAATGAATTTTCAAATGATTCCACACGTAAAGAAGGTAAATGTGCAGTGGTTTCTCTGAGCATGGCCAAACGCTCAGCCAAGCTAAATGTGTAGGATTTATCTGGATTATCGCCAATTGCGACAATCATTTCGTCAAAAATCCGCACCCCATGCTCAATCATCCATAGATGACCATTGGTGACCGGATCAAAACTACCTGCATATACCCCTCTACGCATGGGTATGACTTCCTATATAAAAGTTTGTGCCACTATACCACCGACAAACAATAAACTAATATCCGCTATCGGTTACACCCCATAATAAAAAAGGGAGCAATGCCATGATGAAAGCCATGCTATGCATTAGCCTGCTATTAACACCATTATGCCAGGCTGAAATTGTAATTGGTCAATCTGTCCCTACTACCGGCGTTGATGCCGAAACTGGCAAAGCATTAGCACTCGGCGCAACACTTTATTTCTCTAGAGTAAATGCCAACGGCGGAATTAACGGTGAGGCAATTAATCACCAGATCAGGGATGATGGCAATGATGCAAAACGTACTATTGCCAATACCCAAGAGTTAATTGATAAGCAAAACGCAATTGCACTCGTGTCATTTTATGGCACAAATAACACCTCAGAGCTAATCAAATCTAAAACATTAGAAAGGGCCAATATAGCCTTAATTGGGGTGCATTCGGGTGCCGATATTATTCGCAATCATCCCTATATATTTCATACCCGTGCTAGTTATGGTCAAGAAATAGAGCGAATAATTCAACTACTCAACACCAATTTAGGCGCAACGCAAATTGCCGTTGTTGCGCAGCGTGATGCTTATGGCCAAGCAGGCTATGAGGCACTTAATACTGCACTAGCTAAACGTCAGCTTAAATTAGCCGGTGAAAGTTGGTATGAAAAAAATACCGCTAATACCTCCCCTTCTGCTCAAGCCATGGCAAAGCTCAATCCAGAAGCGATTATTCTGGTAGCTATATCTAAACCTGCAGCCAGTTTTATTAAGCAATTTAAAGAGCTGGGTGGCACATCACAACTTTATGCGCTCTCCCCCGTGCAATTTGAAGAAGTAAATAAGCAAATTAATAGCCGCGTTTCGCATGGTTTAGGCATTAGCCAAGCCTATCCTTTTCCAAACAATACTAAGCTGGCCTTGATTCGGGAATTTCAAGAAGACGCTGCCAGTGTATTAAAAGGGGATGAGCGTCCTTCCTACGCTATTTTAGAAGGCTATCTAGCGGCCAGAATCACCGTTGAAGCCATCAAGCGAGCAGGAAAAAACCCTAGCCGTAGTAGCGTTTACAATGCGCTCAGTAGCTTAAAGAATTATGACTTAGGCGGATTTAATTTAGACTTTAGCGATAAAAAACGTCAAGGCTCTAATTTTGTAGAGCTGACTATGATCTCACCGAATGGCAGTTTGAGCCGCTAAGGATTTGCTCATGATTAACTTCCCTCCTCTGAAACACCGTCATTCTCGCGTGCCTTTGGCGGGAATCCAGCAGCGCGGCTGGATCCCCGAGACAAACATTTGGGGATGACGGTTTATTTTGTTGGGAAGTTATTTCACACCAGACCCTCAATAGCAAAGGGGCACGGTTTCCCGCGCCCCTTCGTGCATTATTTAAGCAGATAAGGCACGGCCTGCCGTGCCTCTACAATTGAATGCGTGGCTTTTATACCGCGATAATTTGCAAGGTATTAGCACCCAAACCTGCTTGAGAGCCCCAAGTCATGGCAAAGCTGTCGCCAGCATTGACGCGCTCATCACGCACCAAGGCCATTTTCACGTGGGCAATCTGTGCATCACGCTCATTGCCTACCGATTCTGGCATCAACATTGGCTGTACATGACGATACAAGGCCAGCTTGCGGTAAGTTGCAACATTTTGTGTCACCGCCATAATAGGTACGGCGCTGATATAACGTGACAGCCATAGCACCGAAGTGCCCGAATCTGTCAGCGCCACAATGGCACGCATCGGCAAATGGCTAGCTGCATATACTGCCGCCATAGAAATCGCCTGATCGATACGCTCTACGCCTTCGGCGGTAATAAAATCATTATCGCTTTGCATATCGGCGTGTTTTTCTACTTCTTGGCAAACGCGCAGCATCGCTTCTACAGCTTCAACTGGGTATTTACCCGCAGCCGATTCAGCCGACAGCATCACCGCATCAGTACCATCCAACACCGCATTAGCAACGTCAGACACTTCAGCACGGGTAGGCACTGGGCTGCTGATCATGGATTCCATCATTTGTGTTGCGGTGATAGATAACTTACGCATGTGACGAGCCATTTTGATCATGCGTTTTTGTAAGGCAGGCACGGCAGCATCGCCCACTTCAACCGCCAAATCGCCACGTGCCACCATAATACCGTCGGATGCTTCTAAAATTTCTGCCAGATTGGTAATGGCTTCAGTACGCTCAATCTTAGCAATCAAGCCGGCTTGGCTACCTGCAGCCAATAGCAAAGTGCGCGCCAAATGCATGTCGCTGCCACTTTTTGGGAAAGACACCGCCACATAATCAGCATTTAAGGCTGCTGCGGTTTTGATGTCTGCCATATCTTTATCTGTCAGTGCTGGAGCCGTTAAGCCGCCGCCTTGACGATTGATGCCCTTGTTATTAGATAAAGTACCGCCCACCAAAACCTTGGTTAATACTTTAACACCCGTTACCGAGATAACTTCCAGCTTAATTTTGCCGTCATCAAGCAGCAAAATATCACCAGGGAAAACATCATTAGGCAGTTCTTTGTAATCGAGGCCTACATAATCCTGATTACCCAGCTCACAAGCCGCATCTAAGATAAATGCAGCGCCTTTTTCTAGCTCAATCTTGCCCTGCTCAAACTTACCAACGCGAATCTTTGGGCCTTGCAAATCAGCAAGCACCGCCACTGATTGCCCAAGGCGCTCTGCAATCGCGCGAACTAAATTAGCGCGGTCAGTATGGTCTTGTGCCGTGCCGTGGGAGAAATTCAGGCGCACCATATTTACCCCAGCCACAATCAGCTGTTCCAAAACTTTAGGGTCGTTGGAGGCTGGGCCGAGGGTTGCAACAATCTTTGTGCCTCTAATCATTAGGTAATACTCCTGAATAAGGGGAAATTTGCACATCAAGGAAAATATCAAATATCGGGCGCTTGCCCATATTGCTTACTTATTTCTTAGTTTTGATCGCGATCATACCTACAAAACGCTTACTCTGCCCAAGCACATATTTTTGCTCAAGCCTATTGTGGTAATCCCCGTCAATGACGCAGTTAAATCAAAATAGCGAAAGGTGCTTTTATCACACCAGTAAGCATACGCCATCCCAATCAGGGGAATTAGATCCAAATCAGCAAGTCTTTAGTCTACTTACCAATCCGTGCCATTAGCTCGGCATTCTTCGCCTTACGCTCTTCTTTAGTCATGGCAGGCTTTGGCTTGTCTCCCGCCAAGCGCCCGCTAATAACGATGTCATCGGGAGGCAGCTCTTTTAAAAAGCGGCTTGGCTCGGTGATTTGCCACTCCCCGGCACGGCGGCGCTTGCCGCAATAGCTAATCGTTAAGCTGCGCTGAGCACGAGTAATGCCCACATACATCAGCCGCCGCTCTTCTTCTACCATATTGCTTTCGATAGAGTTTTGATGCGGCAGGATGTTTTCTTCGCAACCAATCAAAAACACATGCGGGTATTCCAGACCTTTAGACGCATGCAAGGTGGATAATTTTACCGCATCTACTTCTTCTTCATCACGCCCTTCCAGCATGGTGATCAGGGCAATGGTTTGCACGATATCAATCAGGCTTTTATCGTCTTCAACGCCTTTTTTAGCAATCCATGCAACTAAATCTTGGACGTTTTTCCATTTGGCCTCGGCAGGCCGCGCGTCGTCATTCTCGTAGAGCCATGTTTCAAAATCGATGGCTAGCAGCAGCTCATTCAGCAACTGCCCTGCTGGCTCCACGGGGGCTCGGTCTTGCATGCGGTTGATAAATTCTGCAAATAGCCTAAGCGGCTCGTACTGGGTGCTTTGTACCTGATGAATAAAGCCTTCTTCAAACACGGCAGCAAATAGCGATACATTACGATTCGCCGCATAAGTGCCCAGTTTTTCTAGGGTGACATTGCCCACGCCGCGCTTAGGGGTGGTCACGGCACGGATAAACGCCGGATCGTCATCTTCATTAGCAATCAAGCGTAAATAGCCCAGCACGTCTTTGATCTCGGCCTTATCGTAAAACGATTGCCCACCCGAAATCACATAGGGAATACGACGGCCCCACATCTGCTGCTCAATGATCCGTGCTTGGTGATTGCCGCGATACAAAATGGCGTAATTAGAATATTTGCCATTATTTAAAAAACGGCTCGATTCGAGGTGATCCAGCACCATGGCCGCTTCTTCTTCCTCGGTTTTGGTTTCGATCACCATGATCGGGTCGCCAATCCCCAGATCAGACCAGAGCTTTTTCTCAAATAATTTTGGGTTATTACCAATCACCGCATTGGCGCAGCGCAAAATCCGCGCCATCGAGCGGTAATTTTGCTCCAGCTTAATCACCTGCAGCTTAGGAAAGTCCTCCTGCAGCAGGCGCAAATTATCCACATTGGCACCGCGCCAAGCGTAAATTGACTGATCATCATCGCCAACGGCGGTAAATAAGCCGGTAACGCCGCTTAATAGCTTAACCAACTGATATTGGGTGGTATTGGTGTCTTGATATTCATCGACCAGCAGATAGCGTAGACGATTTTGCCATTTGGCTAAGACTTCTGGATGCGCTTCAAATAAATCGACCGGCAGACGAATCAGATCGTCAAAATCCAGCGCCTGATAAGCAAATAGCGTGTCTTGATAAGAGCGGTAGAGCTTGGCCAGCTGTAGCTCGCCTTCAGACTCCGCCATATTTAGTGCTTTATCGGGCGAGATACGATCGTTTTTCAGCATGGAAATCTGGCTCATGCTGCTACGGATCAGTTGCTTATCGGTGCTGGAGAGTTGATCGGCAATAATCTTGGCCGCGTCTGCCGAATCTAGGATAGAAAACTTGGGCTTATAGCCTAAATGCCGCGCCTCTTCACGCAGCATTTTTAGCCCGAGCGAGTGAAAGGTCGATACCGTCAAGCCTTTCAACATGGCTTTGGGCAAGAGCGCCCCCACCCGCTCCTCCATCTCGCGCGCGGCCTTATTGGTAAAGGTAATTGCGGCAATGTTTTTGGCATCCATGCCCGCAGTCTCAATTAAATACGCAATTTTCTGCGTAATCACCCGCGTTTTACCCGAGCCAGCACCCGCCAAAACGAGGCAAGGGCCACCAAGATAAACCACAGCTTCGCGTTGCGGGGTATTTAAGAGATGCAGCATGAAAACAACCTAGGGAGTAGAACAGCCGGTAGATTTTACCACGGACGAGGCAGCCGCTGATCGGTGGGGGGGGTGGGTTTAATTTTAACTAACTGATGTTACGCAGTAAGGGCAAAAAATACGTAGTCCACGAAAAACACATAGAGCAGGAACAATGGAGATGAGGTATTGCCACCGCTTTATTCACATGCCTATCTATTAAAATCAATCACTTATAAACAACACAAGCTGATGATGGCTCTTGCTCATTTTTTGTTGTTTATCTGAGATGATCAACGTGAATAGCGTTAACTAGTAGGAGGCTGCTTGCTGCGCCTTAACGAAACAGGGCGCAGCAAGCAGCGCCCCTACAGTATATTGGCCTACATAGCTCAGCTTATTGAATCGTCATTCCCGCGCAGGCGGGAATCCAGCCCTGAGGCACTCAAAATCTCTGGATTCCCGATAAAAACACTCGAGGATGACGATATTGATGTATTTGAAATTTGAAATGATTGTTGCCGACCTATCTCGCTCAGCAGCATAGCCTTTGTGCCACACCCAACTCTAAAACAATCGCACCAAGGCCTGACAAATCTCGCCCAGATACTTGGCATCCACCTCATCAAAAGTCGCCAGCTCAGCAGAATCCACATCCAATACCGCCAGCACCACGCCATCGCGATCAATCAAGGGCAGCACAATTTCTGAGCGGGCCAACGATGAGCAGGCGATATGCCCAGCAAAAGCATCCACATCCGGCACCACCAATGTGGTGGCTTGCTGCCACGCGCTGCCGCACACGCCGCGCCCTTTTTGAATGCGAGTGCAGGCAATCGGGCCTTGAAATGGGCCCAAGACCAATTCATCATTTTTTACAATATAAAAACCCGTCCACAGCCAGCCAAAGGTGTGATGCATGGCGGCGCAGGCATTGCCCATTGCAGCAATTAAGTCGCTTTCGCCATCAATCAAAGCTAAAACTTGCGGCAGCAGATTTTGATACAGCTCTGCTTTGCTATTGCCCTGAATACTTAAGTTCTCTGCCATTTTTATTCCATGTAAATAAACAAAACATTACTCTTTTAATACCATATCAATACACATGACCGCAGCCAAAATCAATGGCCGTAAAGGATCATTTCCTGCCACGCTCGCATCGATAGAGAGCATATAGTTGTCAGCTGAAGTAAACAGCTCTTTCCCTAGCCCTGCCCATTTTTTACTCACTTGTGCCAGCTGCTTACCATCTTGATCAAAGCTAAAATTCCAGCTGGTCCAGCTTCCTTGTAACCAACAGAGCGATTGCCCATTGGCATCGAGCAATTCAAACTTACCGCCAATAGATAAAAGTTTTTGTCTGAATTCACCTATTTTTTTATTCTGATGATCAAAAACCTCAACATTCGAACGAAAAATACTCACCCCACGCCGCACCGATAATAATAAAGCACCATTTGGCTGCGTAATCTGTACATCAAATGGCGTCATCCGTTTGTAATCGGTAAAGCGCAAGACTTTAGTCACCATGCCTAAATTTGGCTCACGGCATTCCAAGATAACTTGCCCGCTCACTGGATCCAAAATATCAAAATTATTGGCCGCTTTAAAAATGCCCAAGTGCTCTTTTACAAAAAACTGATTACGATCCAGTACAGCATTCATCATTACCCCACTCCATTAAAATTATTTACTGATGTTACGCGCAAAGCTATTTATCCACGAAAAACACTAAATGCACGAAAAAAAAACGAATTAAACAAAGATAATCTCCCTCTGCTTTTTTAACATGATGCCTAGGTGCATTGCTTAATAAGCATTTGATATTAAAAAAAATTATTAAAATCACTCAAAAACAATGGTCATGCGGCATCTATTTGTACTTTTTGTGTTTTTAGTGGACTGCGTATTTTTTGATCTTGCTGCATAACATCAGTTATTTAGCTGACACCCGCCAAAAGCAGGGATGAAGTATGATGCCAGCTTAAAGCGATTGGCAAGCGATCGTGCCATGCACAAACATCAGATCCCTCCAGAGAATTCTATGATTCAAATTTCTGATCTTACCTTTGACTACACTGGGCATCGGGCGCTCGATCAGCTCAATCTACAAGTAGAGCAAGGCAGCGTAACCGCTCTTGTTGGCGCAAATGGGGCGGGTAAAACCACCTTGATGCGCTGCATCGCTGGCTTAGAAACGCCGCTAGCAGGCTCAATCACCGTGGCTGGCTTAGATGTGCAAGAGCAACCTCGCGCGGTGCATAGGCAAATGGGCTATTTATCTGATTTTTTTGGCCTTTACCAAGACCTCACCGTGGCCCAGTGCTTGGAATACGCCGCGGCATCACAAGGCTTGGCTAAGGATGAGATTGCTGACGCAATCAGCAGTACTGCAGCGCGCTTATCTTTAAGCGATAGGCTGGAGCAAAAAGCCAGTAGCCTATCGCGCGGCTTACGCCAACGCGTGGCAATTGGCCAAGCCATTATTCATGCTCCGCAAGTTTTACTGCTTGATGAGCCCGCCTCTGGGCTCGATCCTGAGGCACGCAATGAGCTGGCAATTTTATTCCGCCAATTGCAGGCCAGCGGCATGACGCTGTTGGTTTCATCGCATATTTTGGCCGAATTAGAAGCTTATTCCAGCCATATGCTGGTGCTTAGAGATGGCAAAATCCTTGAGCACCGCGCCCTACATCAGGGCCTAGCCTGCAAGGCATTACAGCTTCGCCTTGCCAGCCCCAACGATAAGCTCATGGGTATTTTAAGTGCCAACCCCGCCATTAGTCTCAGTAAAGCCGATGCTTTACACGCCGAGTTTGATTTCAATGGCAATAGCGCAGAGCAAGCGCTGCTGCTGGCCGAGCTCATCCAAGCGGGCCTAGCAATTATTAGCTTTGGCGAGCAAAACTTGCAGCAAGCTTATCTGCGCTCGATAGAAGGTGGAAAACCATGAATCCAGAATTTAAACGCAATCTATGGCTCAATTTTTCTCTACACCGCTTAATCGGCATGCCCGCCATTTTGGGGCTGATCTTTTTAGCTGTAGCGATGAATGGCCAAGCCAGCCACGTAGGCAGCTCTGCGGCGATGCTGTTTGTTGGCATTGTTTGGCTATGGGGTACAAAAAACGCCGCAGCAGCGATTGGCGATGAGCAAAGAGATCACACTTGGGATCAGCAAAGAATGAGCGCGCTCAGCCCCTGGGCCATGACTTGGGGCAAGTTATTTGGTGCAACCTTATTTAACTGGTACGGCGGGGCGATTTGTATCTTGGTACTGCTGATTAGCGATCTTGCCAAAGACCCAATCAATACCTTGTTCAAAGCGCTATCGCTGATCGCAATGAGCCTGCTGCTACACGGCGCAGCGCTAGTGATGAACTTGCAACTAGGCCAATCAGATTTCGCCCAAAATCGCCGAGGCAGCTTTAATTTGCTACTGGCGATCCCCCCACTCTTTTTAATGCCCAGCCTATTTGAGCTCAGCGAAACGCCGATTACTTGGTGGGATATCAGCTTTATGCCACTGCAATTTCAGCTTTTAGCTGGCAGCTTCTTTGCTGTTTGTAGCATTTTTGCCGCTTGGCGACTCATGCAAAACGCCTTGCAAGTGCGCACACAGCCTTGGGCGTGGCCGGTATTTTCCTGCCTACTTACGGGATTTTTAGCAGGGTTTAATCACGAGAATCTGCCTATGCTCGGCCTGATTATCAGCAGCAGCATGACCTACGCAACGCTGTTTTCTGAGCCTAATAGCATCACCATTTGGCAGCGAATCCAGCAGCGGATTCAAGCCCAAAACTGGCATGGGGCACTGATTAACTTACCGCTCTGGCCCACCACGCTACTACTCTCTTTTGCGTTTGCCTTGCTCGCAATGGGGGCAGCTCCAAGCGAGCTTTCTAGCATCAGCACCGCCCCGCTCTCCATTGCTTTGATGCTGCTAAGGGATAGCGCCATTTGCGTATTCCTTGCCTTTGGCCCCAAGCGTGGCATCACCAATAGCCTGCTCTATCTAGCGCTTATTAATGGGCTACTTCCATTTTTAGCACATAGCAGCGGTTTAACGAGTGTGGCTTATTTCATCATGCCAATGAGTCATCCAGCAGCAATCACCAGCATTGTCATCAGCACCATTCATGCTCTCATCGCCATCGCCTTAGTATTTTGGAGATGGCAAGCCCTGCAAACAGTCCAGCGCTAAGTAGAGGGTGTTTGCTCTTGAAAAAAGCTGATATTTTGTTTTAGTACATTGGCATTCACGACCAGCTTTTGAGGAGCTGTAGCAGCCTTAATTCAGCTTGGCGATGAGCATCGGAGCTTTGTTTCAGTAAAGTAACCGCCACCCATCTCCCAAGCATCATCAATATCCCTTTTACACTGTGCATGAATAAAATCGCCATTCAAACTAGTGCCTGATGCCATTATTCGCAGGCAATCTTTCGTATTTGCTACCGTTGGATACGGATGCCGCTCAGCAATCACATCGGAATCAATAGCGCTAACTAAGGAAAAAAACGCCTAAGTTATCCTGTTTACTAGCCTTAAATGTCCTAACACAGCCACATGACAGTCTTAGCTTACTCACACACTTTCCCATCCCCATAGCGTTCTGCCTTAAAATAGCTTTTTTTCTCTTACGCGACGCCGCCACGATGAAAATCGCCATTGCCCAGCTCAACCCTATTGTCGGTGACCTTGCCGGCAATACCACCAAGATTTTTGCTGCTGCCGCTCAGGCCAAAGCTGAGGGTGCGGATATTTTGCTGACCCCTGAGCTGGCGCTATGCGGATACCCGCCAGAAGATTTATTGCTACGCCCGGCTTTTTTGGCTGAGTGCGCCACCGCCGTCGGCCGTTTTATTGATGAGCTAGATGGCATTACCCTCGTACTGGGCTATCCGCGTGCCAGTGGTGGAGAACGCTTTAACAGCGCCATCGTGATTCGGGATGGCAATGTACTTGGCCGCTATGACAAGTTGCTGCTGCCCAATGACCAAGTTTTTGATGAAGTTCGCTACTTCTCGCCAGGCTATTCGCCCTTGGTGTTTGAGCAGGATGGCGTACAGATTGGACTCGCCATTTGTGAAGACATCTGGGATGTGGAGCCTGCTTCTGCAGCAGACGACGAAGGTGCAGAGCTGTTATTAATCTTAAATGCCTCGCCCTATAACCAAGCCAAACAATCCACCCGCCGAGAAGTGGTCGGCCAGCGTATAGAAGAAACCGGCATGGCGATGGTGTATTGCAATATGGTGGGGGGCCAAGACGAGCTCATTTTTGACGGCCAATCCTTTGCTCTGGATAAGTCTGGTGAGCTGGTGGCCCAATTGCCTGCATTTAAGGAAGAGCTGGCCTTTATTGATTACCAACAAGGCAATCTAAAGCCCGCCGCCATTACGCCAGATTTAAGCGATGAGGCCAGCAGCTATCAGGCGTTGGTACTCGGAGTACAAGATTATATTGGCAAGAATAAATTCCCAGGCGTATTGCTGGGTTTATCCGGCGGGATTGATTCGGCGCTCACACTGGCGATTGCCGTTGATGCGCTAGGCGCAGATAAAGTACACGCCGTGATGATGCCATCACGTTACACCGCCGATATCAGCGTGGATGATTCGCGTGAAATGATTAAAATATTGGGCTGCAAATATTCAGAGATCGAAATTTGGCCCATTTATGAAGCCTTTATGTATGCCTTGAGCGATGAATTTGATGGCCAAGCGGCAGACACCACCGAAGAAAACCTACAAGCACGCGCACGCGGCACCTTGCTGATGGCTTTATCTAATAAATCTGGCAAGCTAGTGCTCACCACCGGCAATAAATCAGAAATGACCACCGGCTACGCCACCCTTTATGGCGACATGGCAGGCGGCTTTGCCGTGCTAAAAGACGTGGCAAAAACACTGGTTTATCGCCTATCTAGCTGGCGCAATACCCAAAGTATGGTAATTCCTGAACGTATCATTACTCGCCCACCTTCTGCGGAACTTCGCCCAGATCAAACCGACCAAGACTCATTGCCACCCTATGAAATTCTGGATGCGATCTTGCAGGCCTATGTGGAAGAAAACCTGAGCCGCGCCGAGATTATCGCCAAGGGTTTTGCTAAGGCAGATGTAGACCGCGTAGTGCATTTACTGACCATTAACGAATATAAACGTCGCCAAGCACCGGTAGGCCCACGGATTACCCACCGCGCATTCGGCAAAGATTGGCGTATGCCGATTACCAACCGTTTTTCGATGTAAAAAACCCAGGGCACAGCATGCCGTGCCCCAACTACCTCACTCTGGATGACCCATGCTTAAGCTAGACCGCTACACGCGTATTGCCAGTTATTTCATGATTGGGTTGTTTCTACTTATTGTCATGCTAAATCACCTGCTACCCGCCTTACTGATAGGGCTATTGGTTTATGAATTGGTAGCGCAAGCCGCGCAAGCCCCTTTCATTTGCCGCTTGCCACCCAAGCGTGCCAAACCGGTTGCACTGATTATCTTTGCCGCCTTTATTATCTTGTTGCTGGTCTTACTGGGTTTTAGCTTGGCATCGGTGTTTCATGGCGAATCGGCGTCCATGCCTAGCATCATGCGTAAATCAGGTGAAATTGCCGAAGCCTTGCATCATGAGCTGGCCAACTGGCTGCCCGCTTGGATGTTAGAAAGCCTGCCGCAAGATGTAACGGCGTGGAAAACCGCCTTTTACCAGTGGTCAGATAAGCACATCGCTCAGCTACAGCAAATTGGTGCTCGCACCGGCCATACATTGGCGCAAATGCTGATCGCCATGGTGATTGGTGCCATGCTGTCTTTACACCACAACAGCCAAGATAAAGCGCCCCTGCTCGATGCCCTACAAACTCGCTGCGCCCGTTTGGCTCACTCATTCAGACAAATCGTGTTTGCCCAAGTACGTATTTCTGCGCTCAATACGTTTTTTACCTTAGTCTACTTGGCGGTAGTGTTACCTTCATGCGGCGTTTCCCTGCCACTCACTAAAACATTAATTGTCATTACCTTTTTAGCGGGCTTATTGCCTGTGATTGGCAATCTAATTTCTAACACAGCCATTGTGGCCGTGAGCATGAGCGTTTCAGCCTCAGTAGCAGCAGGCTCATTAGCTTTCTTAGTGATTGTTCATAAATTCGAGTATTTCTTAAATGCGCGCATTGTTGGTGGGCGCATCCATGCTTTTGCATGGGAGCTACTTCTGGCCATGCTGCTAATGGAGTCCATATTTGGCCTACCCGGCCTTGTGGCTGCGCCTATTTTCTATGCCTATTTAAAGAACGAATTAAAAGAAGCACAATTAATTTAACCCATCCATATCACTAGATCACCTGAGATAATCATCTGTCATGCGAGCGTAACTATTCACTGTTATTCTTTATGCCTACGCTGAATATCTGGCTTCACATGACTGCAAATCCCAGCCTAGAAATGCTTAGGCAAGAACTAGAAAATATCATTAGCCAAAATTTATTGACGGCACTTTTTCAACCGATTGCGTCAACAAGAGATGGTGAAATTTACGGCTATGAAGGGCTGATTAGAGGCCCTTCATCCAGCTTTTTACATTCCCCCATTAATCTTTTTCGCACTGCTGAAAAATTAGGCTGTTTACACGCCCTTGATTTTGCCTGCCGTAAAGCTGTTATTCAGGCCTTTGTAAAAGAAGAGCTGGCTGGGCGTTTGTTTTTAAATGTGATCCCATCTTGTTTAGCAGAACAAGACTTCAAACCGGGCGCCACCCTCGCACTATTAAATGCCGCAGGTCTTGCGCCGCAGCGCGTGGTGATTGAGCTAACCGAAACGCAACCTACCCACGATTACGCACTACTTAAAGAAGCCCTGCTCCACTACCGCGATATGGGGTTTAAGATTGCGCTGGATGATTTAGGAGAAGGCTTTTCATCATTACGGTTATGGTCGGAGCTCAAACCAGAATTCGTTAAGATAGATAAATACTTTATTCAAGGCTTAGCTTGCGACGCACAAAAAAGACAATTTGTTCGATCAATCCAACATATCGCCATCAATACCGGTGCACGGGTTATTGCAGAAGGCATTGAATCGCAAGCTGATTTACAAATCGTGCAAAAGATTGGCATTAGCTATGTACAAGGCTACTTTATTGCCCTGCCACAGGCGCACCCGCCGCGAAAACTCAATCTTAATTTACTCGAAAAAGACCCTCGTTCTGGTGTACTGAATGAGCAAACAGCAGGCCAATTACTGGTTGAAGTGCCCACCGTTTCCCCTAGGCAAAGCGGTGCAGAAATCTGCCGTATCTTTAGCAAACACCCCCAAATTCATGCCCTGCCGGTGATTGATGATCATCGACCGGTCGGCCTATTACGCCGCCATGAAGTCATCGAATACTTTGGCCGCCCTTTTGCCCACGAGCTTTATGGCAATAAACCCTGCAAAGCACTCATGGATTGCAACCCGCTGATTGTGGAGCACTCCACTAGCCTGCAAGAACTATCCCAATTAGTGACCGCAGCCGACCACCGCCATTTGGCGGATGGCTTTATCATTACCGAGCAAGGCCATTATCTAGGCATGGGAACTGGCCATGACTTAATGCGAGCCATCACCGAATTACAAATACGCGCCGCCCGCCATGCCAATCCACTGACCTTATTGCCAGGCAATGTGCCTATCCAAGAGCATATGGAAGTGCTGCTCGCAGAGCAGCGCCCGTTTACTGTGGCGTATATCGATCTAGACCACTTTAAGCCTTATAACGATGTCTATGGCTATGCCCGTGGTGATAGCATGATTCGAATGTTAGGGGAGTTACTTCTTGGCATTGCCGACCCACAAATTGATTTTGTTGGCCATATTGGCGGCGATGATTTTATGGTGCTATTTCGCTCCTCAGATTGGAAAAGCCGCTGCCAGAGCTTGCTCAAAGAATTTGAGCAGAGGGTAAAAAGCTTGTTTGAGCCAGAGCACGTTTTAGCAAACAGCTATAGCAGTGAGGATCGCCGTGGCGTGGTGCAGAATTTTCCACTCAGCAGCCTATCCATTGGGGTGATCGAAGCCCGCAAAGATCGCTACCTCACCCACCACGAAGTGGCTGCAGCAGCGACCCACGCCAAACATCTTGCCAAAAGTAAGCAGGGAAACAGCTTGTTTGTAGAACAGCGCAAAATAGAACATCCAAGCGCAGAGCTGGTGCTATAAACGGGGAGTTAGCTGAGGACCAGCGCCCCCTATGCCTTATCCGATAAAAAGCCTAAAGACCAATCCAGCCCATATTCTGCATTAGCCAAATCAAGCAGTGGCTGCAAGCTTGTTAGCAAAGCAGGCAGATGTGGCGCAACCTCGGCTTGCTGGCCCTTATGCAGCATCAATAAAGCGTCTGCCAATGTTAATACCGGCAGCCGATTGACGTTCTCATCCGGCATTAAAATACGATTAGGCCCAGTAGAGCCATACAGCCTCATAGTGGCCTTGCTAAACAAGGCAGGAGCCGAATGGGTATCATCATGCCAAGAGTTAGCCACCGCCACGCTAGCGGTCACCGTTAAGCGTTCATCTCGATAATTAATTCTGGCCGCTGCTACGCCTTGCCTTAAGCGCTCGGCCATGACTCGCACTTCCGATAAAGAAGTGCCTGGTGCCACAATCGCAAACTGCGGCCCATCCACATGGGCCAGCGTGTCTTCTCGGCGCAATTTGGCCGCCAAAAGCTTAGCTAACAAGCTCAGCATTTGATCAGCCAAGCGCTCGCCAAGCTTTTGCTTTAGCGGCTGATAATGATCGATCTCTAATAAGAGCAAAGTCACTTCAGAATTGTGCCGCAGCGCATAGGCCATAGATTGCTCCATTTGCAACATCAGCAAATTCGAGCTTGAAACCCCAGTCATGCTATCCCGAGCAATCTCCTGCGCCTTCTCCGTGCGTGCAATGACTAGCTCTTGCTGAATCGCGGCCAATTGAATATTAGCGGCAACACGTGCGAGCATTTCAGCTCTATCGGTTGATTTTGTAATAAAGTCTGTAGCACCACATTCAACACATTTTTGCTTAGTGGCATCGTCTTCTTCACCCGAGATAATAATCACCGGCAACAAATACAAACGCCCATCACCAGCACCGCGCACGCGGGCCAATAAGCCCAAACCATCGAGCTCAGGCATGGTTAAGTCAGAGATCAGCAACTGAATGCTTTCATCGGCCAGAAGCCGCTGCCAGCCTGCCTCACCATCAGCCTCTTCAATCACATCGTAGGCAATACCAAGGTGCTTTTTGATTGTCGCCCGAACAATGCGAGAATCATCCACGACAAGAATGCGCGGTAAAGGAAGGTGTTCTGAATCCACTTGCGACATCTAATCAGGCCCGTCTTACATCGTTGATAGAATTTAGCATAAACGCATTCGCTCTGCCGATATACGGTCAAAACACCCGCCATAAACCCCTATAAGATTCAAACTAGCTAGCAGCCTGTCGAACTTAAGGCGGACCTACTGCAAAAACTCTGGATTCGGCTATATTCCACGCACTTTCGCGTTAAATAGCTAGATGCGTGAAATCTGTCTCGAACCGGTCATTTTTTCGCGACGGTCGCCTAAGTAACAGGCCGCTAAGTCATTATAAAGGAGCGAGCATTATGACTATTGATTTGCAGCTTCAGTTGAGCATCGCCCCACTTTCATGCTTTGAGGCTAAACGTTGCCTACACAGCCTAGCGCGTGAAGGCATTGTAACCCTATGGCATGAGCAGCGCCCTTTCAGTCGCGACACTTGCCTATTAAACCTTAGCGCGGAATGTAGTAGCTCGGACAGCCCTCAGTGGCTTAGCGAACGCTTAGCTGCAGCCATCTGGAAAGAAACTGGGCGCTTTGTACGCCTTACTAATCTAGTCGTTAGCAACAATGAAACTGAATATTTATTTACTTTTGAAGAGGCCGACTACCAGCGTTTAATGCCCGCATTTAGGCTAAGAATGCCGCCACTACGCCGCTAATTAAAGGCCCAAACGAACAAAAACCCCAGCCTAGGCTGGGGTTTTCTTCACTCGAACATCTACAGAATTAGGCCATAGCCTTGATTGCTGCAGACAGACGGCTCTTATGACGAGCTGCCTTGTTCTTGTGGAAGATTTCTTTATCAGCGATACGGTCAATGATACTGACGGACTGTTGGAAGACAGTCTGAGCCGCAGCTTTATCACCTGCTTCCACAGCCTTCAGCACCTTTTTGATCGCGGTGCGGAAAGCGGAACGCTGGCTGGTATTGTGCTGGCGGGCTTTCTCAGCCTGACGTGCACGCTTGCGAGCTTGGGCACTGTTAGCCATGTTTTGAAACTCCTGAGACGGGCTTGCCCAAAAATCGGGCTAATTCGGAAACCGGCGATGATAGCCCCACTTTTAGCTTCTGGCAAGCACTTCTGCGCAGCAAACCTCAACAAGGCGCGCCTCCCCCAAAAAAACGTATCCTTTTCCCATAAATTCCACAGGCATTCGCATAGCTTGCAATACAGATAAGATCCGGCCTTATAATTGCGCCCTCACTACTCAAACCCTCATTATGAACCTCTTAAAAACACTAGCGGCAGTCAGCTCCATGACGCTGGTCTCTCGTATTCTGGGTTTTGTACGCGACACCATTATTGCGCATGCGTTTGGCGCAGGTGCTGGCACAGACGTCTTCTTTACCGCATTTAAGCTACCCAATATGCTGCGGCGTATTTTTGCCGAGGGCGCTTTTTCCCAAGCTTTTGTCCCCACTCTGGCCGAATACAAATCTCGTAAAGGTGAAGCAGAAACCAAAGAATTTATCGCCAAAATTGCCGGCATGCTGACCTTGGTACTCGTGATTGTCACGCTCTTGGGTGTTTTAGCAGCACCATTGATTATTTATTTTTCTGCTGCTGGTTTTGCTAAAGATGCCGCTAAATTTGATTTAGCAGTAGAACTGCTCCGCTATATGTTTCCCTATATTTTATTGATTTCGCTTTCTTCATTAGTGGGCAGTATTTTAAATACCTACAACCGTTTTTCTGTCCCCGCTTTTGTGCCCACACTCCTTAATATTTCATTTATTGCCTGCGCGCTTTGGCTGGCCCCGCTGATGGATAGGCCTATTTTTGCCCTCGCCATTGCAGTATTAATTGGCGGCGTGGCTCAGCTTTGCTATCAACTTCCCCACTTAGCCAAACTGGGCATGCTGATGTGGCCCAAGCTAGATATTAAAGACGAAGGCGTTTGGCGAGTCATTAAACAAATGGGCCCTGCTATTTTTGGCGTATCGGTGGCGCAAATCAGCTTAATTATTAACTCAAACCTCGCCTCTTTCTTGGCTTCCGGCAGTGTTTCATGGATTTACTACGCCGATAGGCTTATGGAGTTCCCTACTGGCGTGCTTGGCGTGGCGCTAGGGACGATCCTATTACCCAGCCTAGCCCGCAGCCATGCTAGTAATGATCAAGCCAGCTACGACCGTTTGTTAGATTGGGGGCTGCGCCTATGCATCATGCTATGTCTGCCCGCCACAGTTGCCTTAGCCATCCTTGCTGGGCCACTAACGCTAACCCTGTTTCAAAGCGGTAAATTTACCATCCATGATGCGCTTATGACGCAGCAAGCGCTGGTCGGCTATAGCGTCGGTTTAATCGGTTTAATCTTGATTAAAATCCTCGCCCCCGCGTTTTACGCCCGCCAAGAGATTAAAACCGTTGTGCGTATTGGCTTAATTACGCTGTTTGCCACTTTAGCCATCAACCTACTCTTTTTATGGGTACTCCCCTTCAAGCATGCGGGGTTAACGCTGGGGATGAGTTTAGGCGCTTGCTTAAATGCAGGGCTGCTATACCGCACGCTGCGTTTACGAGGCTATTACACCCCACAGGCAAACTGGAAGCCCTTTATGCTACGGATTGTGGCTGGGGTTATGATCATGAGCGGGCTATTGCTGGGCTTACTGCACTTCATCCCTCACTTTGCCGAAATGACTAAGCTACTGCGCGTCGGCTGGCTCAGCGTGCTGGTTATTGCCGGAGCAGGTGTTTATTTTGCCGCGTTGTTTGCGCTAGGATTCAGACCTAAAGACTTCTCGCGTACTGCAATTAACAACTGAAGTGACATATGGGGGGGGGTAATGCAAAGCAGTGCTTATCGTTTTTTTCTCGCGCGAATAACGCCCGTTAATCATTAGACCGAACGAATGGAACGAAAAAGCCCACGAAATCGTGGGCTTTTTTATAATGCAAGGCAAAAATCCGCCATTAACACTTACAGCACTTTAGCAATCGCATCGGCTACATAATCAATATTTTTAGTATTCAGCGCAGCTAAGCAAATACGCCCAGTTGAAACAGCGTAAATACCATATTCATCTTTCAGTACTTCAACTTGAGCCGCTGTCAGGCCGGTATAAGAGAACATACCGCGCTGAGCCGCTACAAAGCTGAAATCCTGCGCCACACCACGCTCTGCCAGTTTTTCTACCAAGCTGGTGCGCATGGCACGAATACGATCACGCATACCTGCCAATTCGTCTTCCCACTGCTGACGTAGTTCTGGGCTAGATAACACCGCAGCCACAACCGCGCCGCCATGGATTGGCGGGTTGGAGTAATTAGTACGAATCACGCGTTTTAGCTGGCTAAGCACACGGCCCGCTTCCTCTTTGCTTTCTGTCACGATAGACAAAGCACCTACGCGCTCGCCATACATTGAGAAGCTTTTAGAAAAAGAGCTAGAAACAAAAAATTGCAGGCCAGAAGCAGAGAACAAACGCACGGCAATCGCATCTTCCTCAATGCCATCCGCAAAACCTTGGTAAGCCATATCTAGGAACGGAACCAAATGGCTTTCACGGCAGGCGTCTACCACTTCGGCCCATTGTGCATCAGTCATGTCCGCACCAGTTGGGTTGTGGCAGCAAGCATGCAGCACCACGATAGAGCCCGCTGGCATGCTTAATAGAGCGGCCTTCATACCCGCAAAATTAACGCCACGAGTAGCTACATCGTAATAGGCGTAGTTTTCAACTTTAAAACCAGCCGATTCAAACAAAGCACGGTGATTTTCCCAGCTTGGATCACTGATATACACGCTGGCATTGGCATCAAGGCGTTTGAGCAAATCAGCGCCTATTTTCAGAGCACCGGTACCGCCCAAGGCTTCTGCTGTGACCACTCGGCCCGATGTGACTAATTCACTGGTCGCACCAAACACCAAGTTTTGTACCGCTTGATTGTATAAACCCAAGCCTTCAATCGCTTGGTAGCCGCGCGGTGGCTGTGCATCCATACGGTTTTTTTCTGCCGCTTTTACCGCAGCCAGCAATGGGATTTTGCCATTGTCATCGTAATACACACCTACACCCAGATTGACCTTACCAGCACGTTTATCGGCATTGAAGGCTTCATTCAGACCCAAAATAGGATCACGGGGGGCCATTTCTACTGCGGCAAAAATCGAGGATGTCATCCGAGGCTCCAAAAAGTAATAGGGAAGGCAGACTTGTAATCGGCTTAAAAGCGCAAATTCACATTGGCTAATTTTAGCATGCGAAGCTTGAATACGGCCCCTTCCTTGTAAGCTAAACGCATAAACAAGCAAAGGAGCCATGATCCAGCCGACTATCGGTAATCGAGGCCTGATAGCACGTGCCTTAGCGCAGGCTTAGTTAAGAGTTAATGGCTCAACCAATTTCACCACCTGGCGCACACCCGATACACGGCTGGCAGCACGGGCAGCAGAGTCTGCAATCTCGGGCTTGCTCACCCCCATCAGGTAAACCACACTGCGCTCGGTAATCACCTGCAAGTGCAGCGCATCAGCATCATTTGCATCGGTCAGCAAGGCGCTTTTAACCCGCGCAGTAAGTTGCGTATCGTAGAGACGATTTGCAGCGGTAGAAGGCGTTGTAATCACAATTTCATTGTGGATTTTGCGAACTTTCGTTTGGCGCTGGGCAATCTCATATGCCTTTGCTTTGGCTGCTTCATCGGGGACTTCGCCTGTTAGCAAAATAACGCCGTTAAAAGCACTGACATTGATATGCGCTTTGTCTTTCCACGTATCAATTAAATCACTACTAATTTGTGAGCTTAAATCAAAATCAGTTTTGATCATTTCTGATTTACGCGGATCCGAGCCAACCATAGCCCCTACCGCCACACCACCAACCAGTAAAAGAGGTACGCAGGCAGACAAAGACGCTGCCAGCCCCATTGCGAGTAGTGCGTTTTTTAGCTGCATCATTCGCCGCCCAACAGCATATAGTCCACCGCATCACATAGTGCATGAATCATGGTGATATGTACTTCCTGAATACGCGCGGTGCGCTGCACTGGCACACACAAATGCACATCATCACCAGATAAAATCTCGCCAATTTGCCCGCCATCGCGGCCAGTAAAAGCGATCACATTCATTTGCCTATCATGAGCCGCGTGAATAGCAGAAATCACATTGGCCGAGTTACCCGATGTAGAAATCGCAATCAGTAAATCACCAGGACGCCCTAATGCATGCACTTGCTTAGAAAAAACCAAGTCATAGTCGTAGTCATTGGCAATCGCGGTAATTGCAGAGGTATCTGTCGATAAAGCCACCGCCGCTAAACCTGGGCGCTCACGCTCAAAACGCCCGACCATTTCGGCCGCAAAGTGCTGCGCATCGGCGGCGGACCCCCCATTACCGCAAGTTAGAATTTTGCCATCAGAGATAAAGGTTTGCACCATTTTCTCTGCGCCAATTCGAATGCCGGGGGAGAGCAATTCCATCGCCATTTGTTTGGCGTCGATACTATCCAGAAAATGCTGTCGAATACGTTGTGCTAAATCCATTTTTATCCCTCAGTGGCGTCTATACAGTTTTTGAGCCAGTTGATTGTTTCCCCTTCAATGCAAATTGCATCAAAGCGGCAAAGTGGTAAAGGAGAAACTTTTAATAGGTAATATTGAGCCGTTGCTCGCAGTTTAGCGCGTTTTGCTGGCCCTATGCTGGCAGCCGCTCCGCCAAAGCGCGTATTACGGCGCTGCCGTACTTCTACAAATACTAAGGTGTTACCGTCTTTAGCAACTATGTCAATTTCACCACGTTTGCATTGCCAATTACGCACAATGATTTTTAAGCCCTGTTGCTGCAAGAAAATCACCGCAGCATTTTCTGCCGCAAGGCCTAGTGTATTCATGGAGCTGGATTGGCTGCGGGGCGATCATCGCCACTATTAAAGCTATTCAGCGTGAGCTCCCGCTCTACTAATCCTCCACTTCCCATGCTGATATGCCCGCTTAAACCATCAAAATTAATTTCTGCTTTATTGCTTAATAAAATAGCCAGCTTCCAAGCATCCACGCCCAGAGCAAATAATCTCTCTACATCGTTAGATTGGGATCGAGTGCGATTCAACAAGGCATACTCACTATTACTAGGCTGCAAAATCCACGGTGTTTCTAGATAACGAATGCCACTCATATCCACTACAGCCGTTCTACTTAAATGACCAGGATTAATTTGGCTAGTGGCAAAAACGGGGCGCTCATTCCCTATAAAAGGCCGAGACAGCCGTGTTTGCCGCGCATTGGCGGCAAAAAACACTGAATCATGTTCGCCATCTTTTAATTGATTACGCAAGTCCTGCGCTTGGCTGCGTGCGTCTTTCAGCATAAAGACCTTAGGTGGCACACCATTAGCTTCTTTCCATGCATCCCCAAAACCTTGCACCATTCGAGTAGACAGCGGGCTATCGCCTTGCAATACCAAGGGCATGCGCAAACCCTCATCAAACATCTGCCTTGCTGCCTGCTGTGCTTCTTGCTCTATAGATAAAGAAAAGCTATAAAGCTGGGCGCGACGTAAGGTGCGTTCATCAAAGGAATTTAAAGCAATCACCGGAATATCAAAATCACCAATATCCGCTAAATAGTTAATTGAAGGCTTAGTTAAAGGCCCAATCACCGCTATCGCCCCTTGATCGCGCAAGCGCTGAAACTGCTCAAACACTTCAACCGGCACATCCTCAGTATCAAAAATTTTAACCGCAGGCAGATCAGCATTTGCATTTGCTCTTTCAGCGGCCAATACCCCCGCCTTAATCGCATCCACGGCTGGACGCATCGCCTTGCTCTTGCCAGGTAATAAAACCGCGATAAAACCAGCGCCCACTACAGGTTTTATTTGCACAACTGGATTTACAACAACAGCAGCTCCTTTTTGCTCAACCGCGCTCGTCACTGGTGCGGCAATCGAATACGCAGGCTTACTCTCTGAATGAGCCACAACAGGGGCCGCAGCGCAGCCAGCTATGGCAGTTAAGAGTAGAGCACCGTATAGTACGGCTCCTAGCGCACTGCGCCGTTCCGAAGCAAAAAGGAGAGCCTTGGCGTGCATACCGAATCCATTCCTATTATTAAGTCCGCATTATATGTGGTCGCCACCCCTATCGGTAACCTTAACGACATGACGCCTCGCGCCATTGCCGCCCTAAAAGGTGCCGATGTGATCGCGGCGGAAGATACCCGTGTCACTGGGCAGTTACTTAAACACTTTAATATTTCAACGCCGATGGTGTCTTTGCGTGAGCACAATGAACACAGCATGGCTGAAAAACTCGTTGCCCGCATGCTTGCTGGCGAAACAATTGCGCAAGTCTCTGATGCAGGAACACCCGCAGTCTCAGATCCTGGTGCATTACTTGCAGCCGCAGCCCATGCCGCGGGCTGCAAGATTATCCCAGTACCCGGTGCGTCGGCACTGACTACAGCTCTTTCTGCCAGCGGCTTTGTATCCCCACATGCACTGTTTTATGGCTTCTTACCGCCTAAAACCAAACAACGTTGTGATGCACTGGCGGAGCTTAAAGAACAAAGCTTTATTTGTGTATTCTACGAAGCACCACACCGTATCGTTGATTGCCTCGCCGATATGGCGGCTGTATTCGGCCCAGAGCGTGAAGCAGTGCTTTGCCGTGAAATCACCAAAACCTTTGAAACCATCCGCCGCCTACCGCTAGGCGAACTCGCGGCATGGGTAGCCAGTGATAGCAATCAAGAACGTGGTGAATCTGTCATCGTGGTAAACGCTGCCCCAAAAGCAGAAAAAGCCGATGGCGCAGATTACGACAAAATTTTACTCCCCCTCATTGCCGAACTACCGCTCAAACAAGCAGTAGCCCTAGCCGTATCCATTAGCGGCGCACCTAAAAATGCCCTTTATGAACGCGCACTAGAGCTAAAAAACAGCACAAAAGGCAAGGAACCTTCAGCTTAAACATAAGGCTTGCTGACTCATTCGCCTCTTTACCGCTTTTTTTGTTCAGCCTGGGGAATGCAGCAGCAAGATTGATATAAAAAAATAATCTTTTATATCAATACACTATGTAATGTCCTAGAAAACAAAGTCTATTTTCTGTAAATAACGCTTGCCAACAGAAAAGTGTTCCTACATAATCCGACTCCTGCACTGAACGAGCCCGGGTGGCGAAATTGGTAGACGCAAGGGACTCAAAATCCCTCGCCGCAAGGTGTGTCGGTTCGAGTCCGACCCCGGGCACCACTCGTAAAGTACAGATAAATTAAGGATTTCAAGGCTCAGCCTGAAATCCTTTTTTTTCGTCTATTACACCACTACTACGCTGCCGGCGCCTACTCATAACACTCACAGCAAATCCACAATACTCACAACACAATTCGCTATACTAGCCGTTTTGAAGGAGAGCTATTTTGCAACTCGAACACCTTGTCGCAGTTAACGATCCATCCAATGATTTAGTCCTAACTCGCGCCGAGCTTTGGAAAGGCCTATTGATCCGCGCCGAATGCCCCGATGTTTTTATGCCACACGTCGACCACGTTGAAATCATAGAGCGCAGCTCGCTACACCTGCTTCGCAAAATGATTATCGGCGCAATGCATATTCAAGACCGCATCCACTTAGTGCACGAACAACATCTACGCTACGATACCGAGCCAAGTGAGCAACATGGCGGCGGCACGCTACTCATGCAAATTGAAGAGCCTGAAACGGGCATGCTATTTGTACGCTTTCATTACCAGACACCTCAAGATGATCAAGGCGAAGAAGAGGAATATGCAAAGTTTTTGAAAGCCGCATGGCAGCAAAATGATGTAGAAACCATCAAGAAAATTCGCGAATTAGCGGCTGAAGGCTCGCTAGCAATCAAATCTTAACGATAGAAGATAACGCTACAGTACTGCCAAGACAAACCTAATGCCTTGGCAGTACACTTCTATACTTGCACGGCAATAAGCCAACCATCGGCACTTAAAGGCTAGTGAAGTCGATCTCACCCACATGGTTAAACACATAATCTGGCTTATAAGGGAATTGCTCAATCATGTCCATGGTTGATACCCCTGAAAGCACCAAGGCAGTCTTCATCCCCGCCTCCATCCCGCCAACAATATCTGTGTCCATTCGATCACCCACCATTAAGGTGTCTTCAGGGTGCACGCCTAATTTACGCGTCGCTAGCGTCATCATCAGTGCATTAGGCTTGCCAACAATATATGGCTTCTTACCCGTAGCCGCCGAAATCGCCGCCAAGATAGTCCCAGCCGCAGGCTCACTCCCCCCTTCTACCGGATCAATCATATCTGGATTGGTGCCAATAAATTTGGCCCCTCCATCGATAAAGCGCACCGCTTTTTTCATTTGTTCAAAATTAAAACTACTTGATTTAGCCACCACCACATAATCAGGCTTACTTTCTGAAATCGAAAACCCAACATTGTAAAGCTCATTAATCAAGCCGCCCCCGCCAATAATAAATACCGTGGCACGCTCTTTTTGGCTACGTAAAAACATGGCCGTCGCCATGGCACTGGTAATAAAATTACCTTCAGTTAAACCATGAATACCCAGCGCTTCAAGTTTTAATTTTAAATCGAGAGGCGTTTGCTCTGCGTTATTCGTTAAAAATAAAAAAGGCAATTGAGTACTCAATAAACGCTGAACAAATTCATTCGCACCGGGTATGAGTTGCTTACCACGGTAAATCACACCATCCATATCAGAAATAATGCTCTTAATCATCTTTGTCCCCTTATTTATCTACCACTTCATCGTAACAGCATCCAAGTTATAACTTACGCCCATAACAAAATAGCGCAGTAATAACCATCAATTTTTCACCAAAAACACTAGCAAATAATGTTTCTGAGTAAAGCCCCCGTTAGTAATGCTGCTGTAATTTACTCTGCATAAACAATAAGCTACATGCTTTTAACCCGTAAATACTGCCAAGTTAATCTAAGCCAACTTTTTCAGTCACAAGGCTAGGTATAATCGCGCCTCCTTAAAATTCAAACAGATATAAATATGCCCCAAAGCCTTCATATTCCAGACCAAACCGCCAACCCTGCACCATTAGGGCTACTCGGCTTTGGTATGACTACGGTATTACTTAATTTGCACAACGCAGGCGCCATTGAGCTTAGCGCCATGATATTAGCCATGGGGATCTTCTATGGTGGCATTGCTCAGGTTATTGCAGGAGTTTTAGAGTGGAAGAAAGGCAATACGTTTGGCACCGTTGCATTTACCTCTTACGGCATGTTCTGGCTCACGCTAGTTGCCCTACTGATCCTTCCCAAGCTAGGACTTGCAGAAGCAGCCTCAGTCAATAGCATGACCGCCTACCTAGCTATGTGGGGCATCTTTACCGCATTTCTATTTATTGGCACGTTAAAGCTAAATAAAGCCACACAGTTTATATTTGGCTCGCTAACCATTCTTTTCGCTCTATTAGCCATTGGTGACTACACAGGCAACGCCATCATTAAACAAATAGCCGGAATTGAAGGTGTTATTTGTGGCGCATCTGCTATTTATACTGCGATGGCCCAAATATTAAATGAAATGTACGGAAAAACTGTTATGCCTCTAGGTAATAAATAATCATAAACACATAAATCCTATACAAAAAAACCCCGATATCAAGGGATATCGGGGTTTTTTATTTTTCACACTACAATAAGGTGTCTGGTAATGACCTACTTTCACACAGGTAATCTGCACTATCATCGGCGCTAAGGTGTTTCACTGTCCTGTTCGGGATGGGAAGGAGTGGGCCCACCTTGCTATGGTCACCAGACTTTAACTTGTAAAAGCTGCTTATCTTACTCAGCAACTTATCTCATATTTTTTAAGCAATAAAAACTACTGCTTCACTAATATAGCAAAACCCCCGCCTCTTTCGAGTACGGGGGTTTTGTTTACTACATAAGGTGTCTGGCGATGACCTACTTTCACACAGGTAATCTGCACTATCATCGGCGCTAAGGTGTTTCACTGTCCTGTT